>JBJTOV010000044.1:0-21499 GCA_046074745.1 Planctomycetota bacterium
CGAGCCGAGGGTTTTCGTTGGCCAGCCGAGGGTTTTCGTTGGCCAGCCGAGGGTTTTCGTTCGCGAGCCGTCAGACGGCCCCCACGCCTGGGTTTCCGTCGCAGGGCCTGCCATCGGGGGCCTGCCATCCGCGCTCTGCCAACCAGGCCCCGCCAGCCAGGCCCCGCCATCCAAGCCCTGCCATCAAGCGCCCGTCGCTCGCGAGTTCGCCAGAACGCACCGCGTTCGCCGGGCGCCCGCCCCGCGCCCGAACGAATCGCAACCAAGCCGCCGACACCCGCTCGACAACGGTTCGCCCCGCGCTACCTTCGGGGAGTGTCCGCATCTGTCAATGCGGCGCGCAACACGAGGAGAGCACACGATGATGGATGGACTTCGAAGCGCGGCGGCGCTTGTCGGCGCTGCCCTGTGCGCGGGGCTCGCCGCCGCGCAGGCCGACCCGCAGGCCTACAGCGCGACCAGCGAAACCACGACCCGCTACAACGTGAACTCGTCGACCACGATCGGCGGGCCGCAAGCCACGGCCTACGCGAATGTGTTCGTCGCCCACGACGGTGGATCGCAGTTCCGGCTCAACACGCTCACCGTCGGCATCCGCCGCGTCGGCACCGCCGCCGCTCCAGCGCCGCCGGTCGGCGTCGAGGTCTCGGTGGTCGAGATGACCGCTGCAGGCGGCCTCGGCGATGTCGTCGCGACCTTCACGCAGGACCTTGCGCTGACGACCGCCACCGCGACCGTGCCCGTCAGCTTCACCTGGGGCGCCACCGATCCGTCGGTGCGCCCCGTGATCGACCTGCAGAACGGACCGAACGGCGTGAACGGCTACGGCGGCTTCTGGGTGGGCGTGAAGTTCACGGGCGCCGATGCCGTCAACAACCTGAACGGCTGGCGCGTGGTGAACGAGCCTGCGCCCGGCCGCACGCCGAACAGCTTCGGCGTGTTCAACGCCGCCACCGGCACCTTCGGCGTGTACTGGTTCGGTCAGACCGCGGGCACCGATGGCGTGCTGCGCGACAACCCTGCCCGCTTCCAGGTTCAGGCGAACGGCGCGGCGGTCGATCCGGTGGCGCCACCCGCCGACCGCGTGTACGGCCAGTCGTTCGAGCACACGAGCTACTTCAAGCCGCCCGATGCGCTCGACGGCGTCGGATCGCGCTGGGTGTACACGAACTGCTTCGTGCCTGCCGCGGCAGGCGATGTGCTGGTGCCGAACAAGATCGTGTACGGCATCTACCGCGCGGGCACGGCCACCACGCCCGCGCCCGCCGCGGGCGTCGAGCTCGCGCTCGTCGAGATGACCTACGACGGCACGGCGTACAACTTCGGCCAGACCGTCGCGAGCAAGGTGTTCCAGCTCGATGCGACCACGACTGCGGGAACCACGCGACTCGAATGGACCTGGACCAACCCCGCCGACCGCCCCACCGTGCCGCTCAACACCGCGAACCCTGCGAACGCGGGCGTCGGCGGATACTTCGTGGCCGCACGCATGCTCGGCGATGCCGCCACGCTCGCGGGCAACCAGGGCCCGCGCATCGTCTACGCGCCGCTCGTCGGCGCATCGTGGCTCGGCATGGGCATGCTCAGCGACACGGGCGTGTTCACGATCTACAACTTCGGCACCTACTCGAACAGCTCGACCACGCTGTATCTCCCGAAGCCCGCGCGTTTCCTGAGCGAGACCTTCGGCGCCATCGGGCCGAAGTCGCCCTCGGCATGCCCGTCCGACCTCGACGGCGACGGCAATGTCACCGCCGCCGACCTCGCCACCCTTCTCGGCGCCTGGGCCAGCCCGGGCGGCGACCTGAACGTCGACGGCACCACGACCGCTGCGGACCTCTCGATCCTGCTCGGCGCGTGGGGGCCTTGCCCGTAACGGCGATTGCAATCGCAACTGGCGACGGCGGCGTCCATGCGGCGCCGCCGTTTCCTTTGGAGGCGCGCCGCATGCACGAAGACCTCCGCATTCTCGTTGGAAAAAGGGATGCGATTCCCGCGATGCTCGGTGGCAGGTGTATCTTCGGTTCAATGGACCTGCGAATTCCCATTGCCTCGGTGCTCGTTGCGGTGCTCGCATGCGCTGCGTCCGCCGACACGATCGCCGTGAAGCGGCTGTTCGCGCCGGCGGCCGATGTGGCGTCGGGCGTGGTCGTTCTGCCCGAGCCGCGCATGGTGGCGACGGCATCGCAGTCGGCGCTGCTCGTGGCGGGGCTCGGAGAAGCGTCCGTGTTCGAGTTCGCCGTGGGCGCGGGGCCGATCCGCCTGATTCCGCTTGGGCCTGGTGCGGCGCGGTGGACGCTCGCGCTCGACGAGGGCGCGGGGCCAATGCCGCTCGCGGGCACCGCGCTCGTCGACGGGCGCGTCGACAGGCCGTTCATGCGCGTGACGGAGCTCGTGGCGTCGCAATCGGTCTTCGGGTGCGCCACCCCGGCGCGCGCGTATGAGCTCGATGTGCGCGGCGGCGCGGTCGTCGCGCACCTTGCAAGCGGCGGAAACGCCGCGGCGCTGCTCGTCGATGATGGTTCGCCGGCAACGCTGCTCGCGCATGTTCCCGCGACCATCGTGCGCGCAGGAGCGCCACTGGCGCTCGCCGTCGAGGCGTGGCTTCCCGCCGACCTCGACGCGCCGCTTGCGTCGACCGCGCTCCGCGAACGCGCGCGCGCGGGCGTGCCGCTTGCATGGACGCTGCGCTCGGCGCAGGTGCGATGGGCCGACGGCACGGTGGCGCGCGGCGCGGCTGGCCGAGACGGCCTCGTGCGGTTCCCCGCCGCAATCGCGGGTGACGCCGCGCTGCAGGTCGTCGCCGATGTGGCCGACGCCGACGGAACGGTGCGCACGCGTTCGGTGCAGCTGCTTGCACGGATCACGCCCGCGGGCAACGCGATCGCGGGCGCCCCCTACCTCGCCGAGGCGCACGGCGGCGCGTGGATCGAACTCTCGGTTCCCGTGGCGACCGACGAGCCCGAGGTCTTCCTCGGTACCGAGCTGTGGGCGGTCGGTCCGCGCGGCGAGCGGTGCCTTGGATGGACCGGCGGCATCGCGATGGTCGAGCATTCGGCCTCGGGGGCGCGCGCACGCATCGGCTTCGAACCCGCGCGCGCGCCGCTCGAGCAGGACGAGCGGCTCGAGTGCCGCAACCTCCGCATGCACGCACGCGACGGCTTCGCACCGCTCGACCTTGTGCCGCGTGCGCGCGCCGCGGGCGATTCCGTCCTTGCGCGTCGCGGCAGGCCGCACCCGATCGCGGGCGAGTTCGGCATACCGGGCGTCGCCAGCGTGCCGTTTGACGCGAACGAGGGCTTCATCCCGGGCGCGGGCTCGCATGTGCTCGTGCTCGCCCACGGCTACTGCGCCGACCAGATGCCGTTTCCGCTCGCGCACTTCTCCGCCGACGCGTTCAAGTACGAGAACCCGAACCAGAACATGCCGCACGATGCGTTCGCGCGCGACATCGCGGCGCGCGCCGCGTCGTACAAGAGCTACGGTCTCGTCGCGCACAGCCAGGGCGGCTGCGCAGGCCTCCACCTCTATGCCTTCTACTGGAGCGGGCTCGACTGGGCGGGCCCCGGCCGCCTGATCCAGTGCGTGGGCAGCCCGTTCGAGGGAACGCCGATGGCGGGCAATCTGGCAGCGCTCGGCGAGGTATTCGGGGTCCAGTGCGGGCAGAACTACGACATGACTCCCGCGGGGGCCGCCGCATGGCTGTCGACCGTGCCGACGGCGCCGCGCGCCAAGGTGTTCACGCACACCACGACCTTCACCGACAACTGGTGGAGCTTCGACTACTGCAACATCGTGACCGACGCGTTCCTGTCCGACCCGGAGGACGGCGTGGTCGAGCACAGCTCGGGGCATTTCCCGGGCGCCAACGACATGGGCATCAAGACGGGCTGGTGCCATGTGTCGGGCATGCGCGACCCCGACCAGGCCACCGACGCCGCGCGCAACGCGGTCATGAACACGCAGGGGGCGCGATGATGCAGGCTTCGAGTGTTTCGTCGATCCGCCGTTCGTGGGCGCCGCGCGCCGCGGCACTCGCGGTGGCGCTCGCCGCAGGTGCAGCGCATGCCGACCAGTGGTGCGTGAGCGGCGCGGCCATTCCCGACAACGGCACGCTGCAGGCGACCGTGTCGGTGCCGCCCGCGGCCTCGCCGCAGACGATCGTGTCGGTTCGCGTGCGGCTCGTGGCCACGCACCCGTGGGTCGGCGACCTCGAGGCGTGGGTGGTGCATCCGTCAGGGTTCACCGTCGCGATTCTCGACCGTCCGGGCATGCCCTCGAACGGCTACCCAGGCCCATGGGGCTGCGGCGGCGACGGGGTTGACGCGTGGTTCTCCGATCTGGCTCCGTCGCCTGCCGAGTCGGTGTGCCCGTTCGGCGTCACGCCCGCGCTCGGCGGCGAACTCCGCCCCACGGCGGCGCTCGCGCAACTTGCGGGCCGCGCACCCGCGGGGGTCTGGACGATCGCCGTGCGCGACGCCGTCGTGGGTGACGCGGGAACGCTCGCCAGCGCATGCCTCGACATCGTCACGGCACCCGACTGCAACCTGAACGGCGTGCCCGACGCGAATGACATCGCCAGCGGCGCCAGCGCCGATGCCGACATGGACGGCGTGCCCGACGAGTGCGGCTGCTCCGCCGACCTCAACGGCGATGGGGCGGTGGGAGGCGCGGACCTTGCGGCGCTGCTCGGGAGCTGGGGCACCTGCGCCCAGTGCGCGCCAGACCTGACAGGCGACGGGCAAGTCGCCGCAGACGACCTCGCCATGCTGCTCAGCCAGTGGGGTGCGTGCGGCGCGCAGTAGGGCCTGCGCCTCGCCAAGACCCAGAGAATCTCGCGCCCCTCCGCGGTGGAAGAACGGCCGCGCGTTCCGTGCAGCGCAACCCTTGCCGAGCCGCCTGTCCTGGCGCATCATCCGTCCGTGGGTCTCCTCGCTTCCCGCTCGATCACTTCACCCGAACTGGCCCGTGCTGCGCTGGTCATCGCCATGGCATCCGCGGCCGCACGGCCCGCCGAAGGAAAGGGCGACACGCCCGGGGGCGAGCTCCCACGGGCCGTGATTTCGTGGGGCATGGTCGCGCACACGAACGCCGAGCGCTTGTCGCAGGTCATGCACCTCTCGGCAGGAGACAACCACGCGGCGGCGCTCCTGCCTGACGGCCGCGTCGCGTGCTGGGGCGACAACTCCCACGGCCAGTGCCTTGTTCCATGGGGCCTCGGCCCGTGCACGCGCGTCGACGCAGGCGGGCGCCACACGCTCGCGCTGCGCGCGTCGGGCTCGCTCACCGCATGGGGCGAGTCCAACTACGGACAACTCAACATTCCGCCGGGCGTCGGCACCGTGCTCGACATGGCCGCGGGATTTCGCCACAACCTGGTCGCGCGCACCGACGGAACCGTCGTCGGCTGGGGCTGGTCGAGCCACGGACAGTCGACGGTTCCCGCGGGAATCACCAACGCGGTACAGGTCGCGGCAGGCTCGTACCACTCGATCATCCGCCGCTCCGACGGCACCGTGGCGTGCTTCGGCTGGAACCTCGACGGTCAGTGCACGCCGCCCGCTGCGGCCGTCGGCGTCACCGACATCGCCTGCGGCATGGTGCACTCGGTCGCCCTCAAGTCGGACGGCCGCGTGCTGTGCTGGGGCTAGAATGCGTTCGGTCAGTGCAGCACGCCGCTCGGCATCGGAACCGTGGTCGATGTCGACGCGGGCGGCGAGCACACCCTCGTGCGCCGTGCGGCGGGCGACGCCGTGTGCTGGGGCGAGAACGGCATGGGCCAGTGCACGCCGCCGTCGATGCCCGCGGCGGTGGCGGCGGTATCGGGCGGGCTGCAGCACTCGATGGTGCTTCTCGCCAACGGGTCGTTCGTCGCCTTCGGGCGCAATGACTTCGGCCAGTGCTCCACCTCCGCAGACATGGGAACGCCCGTCATGTCCGCAACCGGTTTCGCGCACCATGTGCTGGTCGACGAGCAAGGCCTGATCCGCTGCATCGGCGACAACGGCGCGGGCCAATGCACGCCGCCCGGCATCGGCAATCCGCGCGCGGTTTCGGCGGGCGTGGTGCACTCGGCGGCCATCACCGCGGACGGCCTCGTCGTCGTCTGGGGCTCGAACCTCCAGTCGCAGCGCGAGGTTCCGAAGGGTCTCGACGCCGTGATGCGCATCGACTGCGGCGGCTTCCACACGCTTGCGCTGCGCGAATCGGGCGAAGTGGTCGGCTGGGGCTACAACCAGTACGGCCAGTGCGAGAATCCCCCGCTCCTGCGGACGGCGCTCGACATCTCTGCAGGAGAGCACCACTCGATGGCGATCAGCGCCGCGGGCGCGCCCGTCGCGTGGGGTCTCGACAACGAGGGGCAGTCTTCGCCTCCGTGGCAGGTGCGCGAGGTGATGCGGATCTCGGCGGGCGCCTACCACAGCGCCGCGCTGCGGCCCGACGGCAGCGTGGTGTGCTGGGGCTGGAACGACTACGGCCAGTGTGCGCCGCCCGTCGGGATCCGCGCATGCACCGCGATCGCCGCGGGGTACGCGCACACCGTCGCGCTCACCGACCTCGGCACGGTGATCGCGTGGGGCGACGACTCGTTCGGGCAGGTCTCGCGCACGGTCCACCTCGGCATCGTGCGTTCGATCGATTCGAGCTACTCGTCGGGCTCCGTGATTCCAGACGAGTGCTCCGACGCGCCGACGCAGCCCGACGAATGCGCCTGCGGACCGTTCCAGATCGATGGGAACGGCGACGGCGTGGTCGACTGCCTCTCCGTCCGCTACGGCGACCTCGACTTGGACGGGCGAATCGACGCTTCCGACCTCGCGCTCCTGCTCTCGCGGTGGAACGCGGTCGATCCGCCGTTCGGCGACCTGAACCGCGACGGACAGGTCGGCGCGGCCGACCTCGCGCTCCTGCTCGGACGATGGGGAAACGGGCTTTGACTCCGAACGCCGACGGCGCGAACCCGCCCATTCTCGGACGGTCCGTTTGGGTGTTTCCGAGAATCTCGCCGCCGCGGTCTATTCAAACCGCCACAGATGGCTAGTTTGGCGCCGCCGGGCCTGGAAACCCGGCACACCGCGCGGCTTCCGAAGAGCCTCGGGTGGATGGCACAACCTGGCTCTCGGAGTTCCGAATGCAATCCGACCGTGGATGGCCCGTGGTCGCTGCGTGTGCGTACGCAGCGCTTTCTCTTTCCGCATCCGTCGCCCACGCGCAGGCGCAGCAGGCCACACCGCTCTTCAGCGAGGTGCGCGGCGAGCGCGAGTTCCGGGGCGTGCTCGTGGCGCGACCGCTCCAGCTGAAGGACGCGGCGATGCTCGGCCTCAACCAGCGCGAGCTCGACCGCCGCACCGAAAGCGCCGTCGCGCGCGCGCTCGCCCTGCCCGTGCAGCGCTACATCGCCGAAACCGACGAGTTCCTCATCGCGCTCCCCGCGGGCGAGACGGAGAACTCCCTCGCCGCGAAGCTGCTCGCGACCGGCGAGTTCTCGTATGTCGAGCCCGACTGGCTCGTCTACCCCGCCGCCTGCCCGAACGACACGGGCTTCGCCTCGCAGTGGCACCACGGGTCGACCCGCATGCGCTCGTGCAGCGCGTGGGACATCCAGACCGGCAATCCGAACATCGTGGTCGCGATCTGCGACACGGGCATTCGGCTCACCCATGTCGACCTGCAGCTCCACCGCCGCGAGGGCTACAACGTCACCAACGCGCTCTGGGAGAGCCAGGGCGGCCAGATCGTCGACATCAACGGCCACGGCACCAACTGCACGGGCTCGGCCGCGGGCAACGGCAACAACGGGATCGGCATCGCGGGCGCGGGCTGGAACCTTGGCCACCGCATGATGCGCGTCACCGAGAGCACGGGCGGCAGCGCGTCGCTTTCGAACCTCACCACGGCCGCGCGCGTCGCGGTCGATGCAGGCGACAAGGTGGCGAGCGTCAGCTACTCGGGCGTCAACTCGTCGACCGTGTTCTCGACGGGCACCTATGTGCGCGGCAAGGGCTCGATGCTGGTGTGGGCCGCGGGCAACTCGAATGTGGTGCTCAGCGGCAACCGCAACGACGATGTGCTGGTGGTGGGCGCGACCGACCAGAACGATGCGCGTGCGTCGTTCTCGAACTACGGTCCGCTCGTCGACCTGATGGCGCCGGGCGTGTCGATCTACACCACCTCGTACGCGGGCGACGCCTCGTACGCGTCGGTGAGCGGCACCAGCTTCGCGTGTCCGATCACCGCGGGCCTGTGCGGCCTGATCTGGTCGCGCAACCCGAATCTCACCCCGTCTGAAGTCGAGAACATCCTGCGCTCGACCTGCGCGGACCTCGGCACTGCGGGCCTCGACGACACCTTCGGGTATGGCCGCATCGATTCGTACGCGGCGCTGCTCGCAACGCCCGACGGGTCGGGCCCCGACACCACGCCGCCCGCGGCGCCCACCACGCTTTCGGCGACCGTCGGCAACCAGCAGGTCGCGCTGTCGTGGGGCGCGTCGACCGAGCCTGATCTCGCGGGCTACAGCGTGTTCCGCGCGGCGGTCTCGGGTGGTCCGTACACCGAGCTCACCACCACGCTGCTCACCTCGCGCACCTACACGGACACGGGGCTCGCGAACGGAACCGCCTACTTCTATGTGATCACCGCCAGCGACCTCTCGGGCAACGAGTCGGTCGTGTCGAACGAGGTCGCGGCGACGCCCATCGCGCCGCCCACGGCGCAGCTTCTCTTCGCCGACGGCTTCGAGAGCGGCAACCTCACGGCGGGCGGCTGGATCGCCTCGAGCACCAGCAACGCCTTCGCAAGCACCGCGGCGGCCGCGACGGGATCGTGGGGCGCGCGGGTCAGCCGCAACTCGAACATCCAGAAGTCGCAGAGCACCGTCGGCTTCAGCTCGATCCAGGTCAAGTACACACGCCGCACCGCGGGCCTCGAGACCAGCGAGTTCGTCGCGCTCGAGTGGTGGAACGGCTCGGCGTGGACCGCGCTCGAGTCGACGCGGGCCACCGCGTTCGCCACGCAGACCTTCAACCTCCCTGCGGGGGCCTCGAACCTCGCGTCGTTCGCGATCCGCGTGCGTGCCAGCGCGAACCGAAACGATGAATGGGGCGACATCGACGGCGTCGAGGTTTGGGGCACGCCGAACTGACCCACCCGAGTCCGTGACACGAACTTCGCCTTGGCCCACGCCAAGGCGATTTTCTTTTTGCCTCGGATCCACATCTGCCGCGCTGGCGCGCGCACAATGCGCGCATGCCTGTGATCCACACCATCCTGCTTGCGCTTGCGCTTTGGGTACCGCCGAGCGAGTCCGTGGCGCCTGCGACGACGGCACCCGCGACGGCGCCCGCAATCGATGCCGCGCGCCTCCGCTCCGACATCGCCGAACTGAGCAGCGATCGCTTCAATGGCCGCGCGTTCCGCTCCCCCGAGGGCAAGCTCGCCGCGCAATGGGTGGCCGACAGGCTTGCTGCGGCGGGTGCGCGGCCGATCGATGGCCGCGAGAGCATGCTCGTGCCCGTGGGCCGCATGCCCGAGGCAGCGCCGAATGTCGTCGCGTGGCACGCGCCCAAGGTTCCGAATCCGAGCGGCGAGTACCTGCTGGTCACCGCGCACTTCGACCATCTGCCTCCCAAGCGCGGCGCCGGGCCCGGCGAGGATGCGATCTACAACGGTGCCGATGACAATGCGAGCGGCGTCTGCGGCATGATCGCCGTCGCGGACGCGCTGCGCGACGCGGCGCTCGATGTGGGCGTGGTGTTCGTGGGCTTCACGGGCGAGGAGTCGGGGCTCATCGGAAGCCGCGCGTTCCTCGAGGAGGAAACGCTACCGTCCGCGAGGATCCGCGGCGTCTTCAACATGGACATGATCTCGCGCCAGCCCGACGGCGCGATCCGCCTCGACGGCGGTCCGAAGGGCAAGGTGCTCGTCGACCTCCTGGTGCGCCTCGCGCCATCGGTGCCTCTCGAGATGAAGGTCGACACGCATCCCGACTGGCTCGCCCGCAGCGACCAGGGGCCGTTCCTCTCCGCCGGAATCCCCGCCGTCCTCTTCAGCTGCGAGGACCACGAGGACTACCACAAGGTCACCGACCACGCCGACAAGGCCGACGCCGAACTCGCCGCGCGGGTGTCGTCGCTCGTCGCGCTTGCGGTCACGACCTACGCGCGTGAGATGCAGCCGCGCTTCGATCGCTCGCCTGTGTTCGCCGAGGACTTCACGCAGCGACGCGCGATCCGCGTTGGCCGAACCATGCCGAACGCACCCTACTGGACCCCATCCACGCGCCGCAGCCCCGACCGCGGCGCCGATGCCGCGCTCGTCGCGGCGCTCGCCGACGCGACGGGATGGCGGTTCGAGGAGAAATCGGTTGCGATCGGAAGCGAGCGCGAGGCGCTTCGTTCGGGCGAGATCGACCTTGCGATCAACGGCTGTGCCCCGAGCGCGGGCGACCCGCCGTTGATCGTCGCGATCGATCCTCCGTACCTCGCGGGCGGCGGCGTCGCGCTGCTCGTCTTGAAGGAATCGAAGCTCGTCGACGCTTCGGCGGTCGACGGACTGCGCATCGCGGCGCGCCCGGGAACCGCCGCGTGGAGCGAGATCGCGATGCGATGCCGCGACACGCCCCCGCTGCCGATGAGCGGCCCCGAGGGGCTGACCGTCCAGAAGCTCGAGAAGGGCGAACTCGACGCGATCGCCGGCGACCGCTACGCGCTCGAGTCGCGCGCGAGGCGCGATCCCAAGTTCCGCACGATCGCCGTCGCCGACCACCGCATCAATGTCCTCGCGCGCACGGCCGACGCCGAGCTCGTGCGGCGGATGGCCGAAACGCTCCGCGCGCTCGAGGTCGGAGGCGGCCTCGTCGGCATTCGGGCGCGCTTCGCGACCGATCCGGCTTCCGTTCCTCCGAAGTCGGAGTAGGCTTCACCCGATGCACGACCCGAGCAAGCCTCCCGAAGGCGACATCTCGAAGTGCCCGTTCTTCGCGGCGCTCACGGGCGCCATGTCGGCGTTCGCCGCGAGTACGGGGGCCGCTTCGCCCCGCTCGGAGAGCGCTGAGCGAGCGCCCGCAGCAAGCGGCGCCAGCTCCATCTCGCCCGCCCCCGCTGCGGCCGCGAGCAACGACGGGGTCGCCGAAGCCCCCGCGGCCAGCTCATGAGCGCCCCGTCCGACGCTCCCGCCACTCGGGTTCGCGTGCCTCGGATCTGGGTGACGGCGCTCGCCGCCCTGTATCTGCCCGCGCTGCTCCCGCTCGCAGGAGTGGGGCCACTGACCGAGTGCCCCCATTGCGTGCGCATCTACCTCTTCTGGTCGCCCGCGCTGCCCGGCGCTCTGATCGCGTCCCCGCTGCGCACGATCTCCGAATGGCTGCACATCGCCGCCGCGCTCTTCATCACGGCGACCTTCGCGTGGGCGCTCGCGCACATCGCGCGTCGCGTGCCGCGCGCTGCGGTTTTCGCGCTGCTCGCCGCAACCGCTGTCCTGGCTGCGATCAACGCACTCGCGTTCGCAGCAGCGCTGCGCGCGTAGCGCTCACGAACGGTTCAGCCACCAGAGCGCTGCGTTCAGCACCGTCGCGAAGGACACCCACGCGGCATACGGCAAGAGCAGCAGCCCCGCGATTCGGTCATGGCGCATCGATCGCACGATCAGCACCACGATCAGCGCGAGCAGGCAGACGATCTCGCCAAGGGCGAGCCCGGGCGCCTTCATCCCGAAGAAGAACCCGCTCCACAGGAAGTTGAGCACCCACTGGACGGCGAGCACCACCGCGGTCCTTCGGTCGCGCGTCAGCGCGCCGACCCGCCACAGCCGCCATGCGGCGACGCCGATCATCACATACAGCGTGGTCCAGACGGGCCCGAAGACCCAGCTCGGCGGGTTCCACGAAGGTTTCGCGATGCCCGCATACCATCCGTCCACCGGCCACAGCAGGGCTGCCAGCGCGGCCGAAAGCGAGAGCGCGATCCATGCCGCGCACGCAAGGCCCGAAATCCAAACGGGACGGCGTGCCGCGGCACGGCGCATCGGCACGGCGTCATAGTGGTGCGCGTGCATGGACGATCATCGACTTGGCGAGGGCGGGCACCGCACGGCCCACGCGCTCGAAACGCTCCACGGTCAGGCCCTGCTCCGCAAGCAGCGCCGTCAGCGTGCGACGCGACCAGAACTTGATGTGACCATAGTCCCAGAGCGCCGTGAAGTGGGCATCGAACTTGCCCAACATCGCGATCGAGAGATTTTTCCAGTACCCGTGATACGGAGTGGTCACGACGGCCAGCCCGCCCGGCGCCATGAGGGCGCGCAGCGCCGCTGCATACTTGCGCGGCTCGTAGACATGCTCGACGACCTCCATGCTGACCACCACATCGAAAGTCCCGAACGGGCGGAGCGCATCGACATCCGCGGCAGCCTGCACGAGCCTTCCGGGACGCCGCGATGCCGTGAAGATCGCGTGCGCCGAATCCGCTGGATCGATTCCGAGCGTATCGATGCCCGCCGATGTGAGTTCCGAGACGAAGTGCCCGGCTCCGCAACCGAGGTCGACAACACGCGGCGCCCGTTGCAGCCGGACACGCTCCCGCTCGATCGCCATCCTGACGGGCCCGCTCAGGTACGCAGCGGTGTGCGGAGCCTCGGCCTCATGCACATAGGCCTTCGCGTCAAGCGAACTGGTCGAATCGCGGTTCATCGACACCTGTTTCGTCCAACTCAACCCGCATCTGTAAGCGAATCCTCTGAACCTGGGCCCAGTCCGCCGGCGCTCGCGGCGCTCCGACCCGCGTCGGAGTGGGAATGACCCTCTTCGGTGCCGCGGCCCGCCCCTCGCCCCCCGATGGTGCCTGGCACGTGCCGCGCAGTGCCTGGCACTGCCTGGCACGTGCCGTGCTTCCACCGATGCCCGCGCTCGACCATCGCGTCGAACGACCCAGTCTCAGGTCACGAAGCCACGCCGTAGCCAGTTCCGATGCGGGAGCCCGATACGAGTGCCCAGTTGCGACCGGTGCACGGCACATGCCGTCGAGTACCAGGCACTGCACGGCACGTGCCAGGCACCGTCGGGGAGCCATGAGGCCCGCCAACGCCGCCGCCCCCGCCGCTCCGTCGGACTCCCTCGCAGCCCCGCCCTTCCGCCTAGCCCATCAGCCCCGCCACCGCCCGCCCATGCACATCCGTCAGCCGGTACTGCCTTCCCTGATGGCGGTATGTGAGCCGCTCGTGGTCGATCCCGCAGAGCCGCAGCACCGTCGCCTGCATGTCATGCACATGGACCGCGTCGCGCGCGATGTTCCAGCCGAAGTCGTCGGTCGCCCCATGCACATGGCCCGCGCGCACGCCTCCGCCCGCCATCCACATGCTGTACGCGCGGCCGAAGTGGTCGCGCCCCGTCGGCTTGTCGGCATCACCCTGCCCGAACGGCGTGCGGCCGAACTCGCCGAGCCAAATCACCAGCGTCTCGTCGAGCAGCCCGCGCTGCTTGAGATCCTTGACGAGCGCCGCGCTCGCCTGATCCGTGTCACGGCACTGGACCGCAAGATGATCGTGCAGGTTGCCGTGCTGGTCCCAACCAGAGTGCATCAGCTGCACGAACCGCACGCCTCGCTCGCTCAGCCGCCGCGCGATCAGGCAGTTGTTCGCGTAGCTGCCGGGCACCAGCGCGTCGGGGCCGTACATCTCGGTCACCGACTTCGGCTCGTTCGCGAAGTCGAGCAGCCCAGGCACGCTCGCCTGCATGCGGAATGCCATCTCGTACTGCGCGATCCGCGTCTCGACCGCCGGATCGTCGCCCGGCTGCGCACGATTGAGCGACGCGAGATCGTCGATCAGCGCCCGCCGCGATTCGCGCGACACGCCCGGCGGGTTCTCGAGATAGGGCACCGGCTCGCCCACGCCCCGGAAACGCACGCCCTGGTGACGGCCCGGCAGGAAGCCGTTCGACCAGTAGTGCTCGTAGAACAGCTGCCCGCACGACTTCTCGCGGTCGGACGAGGTCATCACCACGAAGCTCGGCAGGTCGTCGCAGCCGTTCCCGAGCCCGTACGCCAGCCAGGCGCCCATCGCGGGTCGCCCGGGCTGCTGCGCGCCCGTCATGAAGAAGGTCACGCCCGGCGAATGGTTGACGGCCTCGGTGTGCATCGAACGCACCAGGCAGATGTCGTCGGCGATTCCACCGATGTGCGGCAGCAACTCGCTGATCTCGGTGCCCGACTGCCCGCACCTGCGGAACGGCCGGATCGCAGGCAGCGCAGGCCAGCGCTGGTATCCCGACGACATCGTCGACAGCCGCGTGTCGCCTCGCACAGACGCGGGCACATCCTGCCCCTGAAACCGCGCGAGCTCGGGCTTCGGGTCGAAGAGGTCGACATGGGACGGACCTCCGCCCTGCCAGAGGCAGATGACGCGCTTCGCTCGCGGCGGGAAGTGCGGCAACGACGCAAGGCCTCCGATCCGCGTCTCGCCGCCCGCGAGCCCCAACGCATCGCGCGACAGAAGCGACGCCAGCGCGACCCCGCCGATCCCGTGCAGCGCGGTGCGCAGAAAGTGACGACGGGTGGTTTCGGACGGGTCGTGCATGGCGTTCATCCGCGCGAAAGCGCCTCGTCGAGGTTGAAGATCGCAAGCACCGTCGCGGCGAGCGCCGCATGCTCGCGCGGGTCGAGCGACTCTGCGCGCGGCGCGGCGCCCACCGACAGGAATCCCTCGGCGCCCGCGTCCGTGAACGCCGTCCGCTGCCGCGCCAGCATGCGCTGCAGGATCGCACGCTCGTCCGCCGCCGGCGCGCGCCCCGTCGCCATGCGGAACGCATGCGCCGCCGCGTCGTCGGGCGCCATCCCCTCGCCGAGCAGCCGCGCCGCCAGCACGCGCGCCGCCTCAACCCAGGTCGGGTCGTTGAGCGTGGTCAGCGCGTGGAGCGGCGAGTTGGTGACCGTCGCGCGCACGCGGCAGGTCTGCCGCTGCGACGCGTCGAACATGTTGGTCGGCGCGATGGTGCGGCGCCAGAAGGTGTACAGGCTGCGGCGATAGAGGTCGCCGCCGCGCGACGCGGGGTAGGTGAAGTCGCGCTCCTTGGTGATCGCGAGCGGCTCCCACACATCGCCCGGCTGATACGGATAGACGGGCATCCCGCCGAGATCCGTGCGCAGCAGCCCCGCGTGCGCAAGCACGCCGTCGCGCAGCAGCATCGCGGGCATCCGGAAGCGCGGCGCGCGCGCAAGCAGCCGGTTCTCCGGATCGCGCGCGAGCGTCGCCGCGTCCGCCTCGGCCGACTGCCGATAGGTCGCGCTCGTCACGATCAGCCTGTGCAGCGCCTTCGAGCTCCATCCCTGCTCGCGGTGCCACACCGCAAGGTGGTCGAGCAGCTCGAGCTGCGCGGGAACCTCGCTCTGCACGCCGAAATCCTCGGGCGTCCGCACGAGCCCGTCGCCAAAGAACAGCTGCCACGCGCGATTCACCGCGACGCGCGCCACCAGCGGATTACGCGCATCGAACATCCACGCCGCGAGCCCGAGCCTGTTGCGCGGCAGCTCCGCATCAAGCGGTGGCAGGAACGCGGGCGTCGCGAACGCCACAGGCTCGCCCGGCGTCAGGTACGACCCGCGCTCCAGGATGCGCGTCTCGCGCGGCGCGGCATCGCTCATCACCATCACCCGCGGCCACTCGTCGCGCAGGAACGCGTCGAGCGGCCCCTGCGCCGCGTCGCGCGCGGCCTGCGGCGCGTCGCCCTCGCCCGCCGCCTTCACGGCCGCCTCGAGCTCCGCGCGCCGCGCCCGCTGCGCCTCGCTCGGCAGCTCGAGCAGCGGATGCGCGAAGCGGAACCGCCCCGACGCGAAGTCGACGATGCCCGACTCGGGAACGCGGTTGAACGCGTCGAGCAGCGCGTAGTAGTCGCGCTGCGTGATCGGGTCGTACTTGTGATCATGGCACTGCGCGCACGACACGGTCAGGCCGAGCCAGGTCGTCGCCGTGGTATCCACGCGGTCGAACAGCGCGTTCCAGCGCGCCTCGTCCGGAATCGCGCCGCCTTCGCCATTCAGCAGGTGGTTGCGATTGAACGCGCTCGCAAGCCGCGTGCCGTCGTCGGCCTCGGGAACCAGGTCGCCCGCAAGCAGCAGCGTTGACAGGCGGTCGTACGGCATGTCGGCGTTCAGCGCCGCCACCAGCCAGTCGCGCCACATCCACTGGAAGGTGTCGCCGTCCTGCTGGAACCCGTTCGAGTCGGCGTAGCGCGCGGCATCGAGCCACGGCAGCGCCATGCGCTCGCCGTACTGCGGGCTTGCGAGCAGCCGGTCGACCAGCCGCTCGTACGCGTCGGGCGCCGTGTCGCCTGCGAATGCATCGAGCTCGGCAAGCGTGGGCGGGAGCCCCGTCAGGTCGAGCGTGACGCGCCGAACGAGCGCCTCCCGCTGCGCCTCGGGCGCGGGCCGAAGCCCCTCGCGCGCCAACTTTCGCCGCACGATCGCGTCGATCGGGTGCTCGCCCTCGCGAAGCTCCGCGCGCCGCGGCGGTTCGAACGCCCAGTGTCGCTCATACCGCGCTCCCGCATCGATCCAACGCTCGATCTCCCGCTTCTCGCGCTCGTCGAGCGCACGATGCGACTCGGGCGGCGGCATCACTTCGTCGGGGTCAGCCGACCTGAGCCGCGCGACCAACGGACTTTCCTTCGCTCTGCCCCGCACGATCGCACCCGACGCCATCGCATCGGCCTCGACATCGAGCCGCAGGCCTGCCTTGCGCTTCGCGGCATCGGCACCGTGGCAATGGAAGCACTTGTCGCCGAGAATCGGCCTGATGTCTGCGTTGAATGACGGCGCGAACCCCTGCGAACCCGCGCGCACGACCGCCCAGCCGCAGCCGAGGGCTGACAGCAGGGCAAGAGCACTGAACACGCGGGACGGCACGGATCCATCCTCGCAGATCCGTGCTCAACCTCCAAGTTCACCGACCGCGCACCGCACCTCGGCGAGGTCCCCAGCGGCGTGGCTCCTCAATGCGAGACCCCGAATGCGAGACCCCGAATGCGAGACCCCGAACGCGAGACCCCGAATGCGAGACCCCGAATGCGAGACCCCGAATGCGAGACCCCGAATGCGAGTCCCCCGCATAGAGCCGCCCGCTCAGAACTCCGCCGAAATCCCGATCCGAAACGCCACGCCCTCCGGCGACAGCGACGGCATCGGCTGCCCGTCCCACGCGTCGCCCTGCGATCCGCGCCACCCCGCCGTCATGTCGAGCGTCCAGCGGCGGTCGAGCTTCGCGCGCAGCGAAGCCTCGAACTCAGGCACAGGCCGATCGCCCCCCACCACGCCAGCCGTGCATCCAAGGTCGAGCGCCGGCGCGATCGCGGTGCGCGCACGGACGGCAAGCAGAGGATCAGCGCCGTCGAAACCGCCCGCGGGCTCCAAGGCGGAAACCCGCGCGCCCGCCAAGAGGTCGAGCGACGCAGCCTCCGTCTGCGACAACCGCAGCGCCGCGCACGCATCGCCACGCATGGGCCCCAATTCCTCGCCCACGCTGAAGCCGTCAAGGCGAGCGCCGACTCCCGCGTCGTGCATCCACTCGGCGCGAAGCCCGCGCCCCGCGATCGACGCCTCGAGCACGGGCGCCTCTCCCGCGACCTCGAGCATCCAACCCGCACCCCGCACATCGAAGTCGGCGTGCGTTCCAGACACGGCAGCGGCGCACGCGGCGCCCACGATCACGGCGGTTGCGGTCAACTTCCTCATGCCGCTCGGACGGCGAGGCCGTCGCCGATGTTCCCCGCTTTCGCGGGCTCACGGCGAATTCACGGTCCCCCGTACGATCCGCGCATGCACCAGCATCCGCCGCCCGGCTCCACCGCTCAGGCGCTCGCCCCACGCGTGTCGCTCATGCTCGAGCTTGCCGACCGCGCGGCCACCGTGGCGCTGCGCCACTTCGGCTCGGCAACGCTCGCCGTGCGCACCAAGGCCGACGCCTCGCCCGTCACCGAAGCCGACACCGAGATCGAGTCGCTCCTCCGCACGCAGATCCTGGCCGACTTCCCCTCCGACGCGCTGCTCGGCGAGGAGCACGGCGAGATCGCGGGCACCAGCGGATACCGCTGGGTGATCGACCCGATCGACGGCACGATCTCGTTCGCGGCAGGCGTGCCTCTGTTCGGCACGCTGATCGGGCTCGAACTTGGCGACAGCGTGGTGGCGGGCGTGTGCTCCATGCCCGCGCTGGGCGAGCGCGTCTGGGCCGCGCGCGGCGAAGGCGCGTGGTGGGACCGCACGGCCGCGGACGGCACGCCGACGCGCACCGCGGCCCGCGTGCGCCGCTGCGCGCGGCTCGCCGACGCGCTCGTCTGCACGACGGGCCTCGAGTACTTCGAGCGCGCCCGCCGCACCGATTCGCTGCTTGCCGTCGCGCGCGCCGCCGGGCGCGTGCGCGGCTGGAGCGACTGCTACGGCGGGATGCTGGTCGCGACTGGCCGCGCCGACGCATGGTTCGACCCAGTCATGAACCCGTGGGACTCCGGCCCCTTCCCCGTGATCCTCGAAGAGGCGGGCGGCGTGTTCACCGACTGGCACGGGCGCGCCGACATCCGCGGGGGAAGCGCGGCGGCATGCCATGCTGCGTTGCACGGCGAACTGCTCGAACTGCTGCGCGCGCGCAGCGAGCGCTAGGCCGCAGGTGCGTCGAGCGCGTCCCACGACGCGTCGAACGCGAACGCGTAGTTCTTCCAGCGCCCGATCGACGAGCGGTTGATCGACCGCCGCACCTGCTCGTGGCTCAGCGTGAGCACGGTTCGCCGGTTCTCCTCGGGCGAAAGCACCGACGCGTCGAACGGAACCCCGAGAACCTCGAGCGCGCGGCGGATCTCGCGCTCGGGGTGGTCGACCAGTTCCTCGTACACGATCGTGACCGCGCGCAGCGCGAGCGCGTCGATCGCACGGCGCACCACGCGCCGCTCAAGGGCGATCACGCGGCGGATCGACGCAAGGTCGCGCGTGAATCCCCACGCGGTCGGGTGGAAGTTCGACAGGAACATGCTGATCGCGCAGTCGCGCGGCGAGCGCTCGATGTGGACGAACGCGGCGCCGGGCAGCACCGCAGCCAGCGCGGGCAGCATGCGCCACGCATGCAGCGTCTTGTCGAAGGTCGTGCCCGCGCCCTCGCGTCGGCGAGCCGCCGCGCCCTCGAGGTAGCGCTGCTGCAGCCGCGCCGCGTCGGCAGGCTGCACGCTGCGCATCGCGCCCGGCCAGACCCCGAGGCCGACAAGGCCCTCGTGGATCTCGAACACGCCTTCGTACTCGCCGATGCCCGCGACCTGCGGATGACGGTCGAGCATCTGCTCGACGAGCGTGGTTCCGCTGCGCGGCAGGCCCACGACCAGCGCGGTGCGCTCGACGGGCGGCGCCTTCGCGGGAAACGCCGCGGGCCCCTTCTCAAGGAGCCGCAGCTGCTCCGCGACCTCGGCCTCGTACGCCCCCACATCGAAGGGCGGCGTGGTTTCGGCGTGCACGAACGACGCCAGTTCGAACGCCTCGCGGTACCTGCCCGCCTTGTCGAGCAGCCGCACGGCCTCGAACCCCGCGATCCGCTTGAGGAGCGCGCTGCGGGTCGAGCGGGCGGTCGACTCGAGTTCGCGGGTCGCCCCCTCGGGGTCGGTGCGCGAGCGGGCCCGCGCGGTGAACACGGTGGCGCGCTCGTCGGCGGTCCAGGCGCCGCCGCGCGCGATGAAGCCCTCGAGTTCCTCGACCCGCGCGTCGCGGTGCAGGTCTTCTGCGAGCGCAAACGAAGCCTCGATCTCGTTGGGCGGCTTGGTCGCCAACAACCTGGTCAACCGCTCGATCGCCGCCCCGCTTCGCCCGAGCCGATGGTCGAGGATCGCCCGCAGCATCTGGAGCTGCGGGTTCTGGGGAGCGATCCGAAGGCCCCGTTCCGCCGTGTCCGCGGCCTGCGCCAGTCGCCCGGTCGGCAGGAGCGCCTTCACCAAGGCAAGGTAGGCCCCGGGGTCGCGCGGCGACCGTGCGGCCCACGCCTCGGCCCGCGCAGAAGCCTCGGCGTGGCGGCGGGCGGCGATCAGGGCGTCGATTTCGGCCGCTTCCGAGGGGGCTGGTCCCTTGGGTTTCATTCAGGAATCCTTGGTCGGCTGACCCGAACCCCCTTCGGCACAATCGGAAACCGCCGTCAGGCAAGGGTTTCGCACCATGCGCAATTCCCTGGAACAGCGATGTACGGGGCGGGAGATGACTCCCGAGTCGCAAAGTTCGATTTCCCCTCGGATTCCCATCGGTTCGGCTTGGATCCCCGAGCCTGGGTGTTAGGTTCGAGTCGGAGGTTTGGAATTGGGACCGCTCCTGGTCTTCCCAGGTCGGTTGAGCTTTGTCCCTGTCCCTCCTTTCCCCTTCTTTCTGGAGAGAGTTCTATGAAGACTGTTCTCGCTGCGGGCGTGGCTGCTGCCGCGATCGCCTCGGCCTCGTCGGCCGACATCACCGTCACCCTCACGAACCAAGTGTTTGCGGGGTTCAACTTCAACCAGGCCGTTGACTACACGCAGTTCAACATCGTCGGCACCTTCACGGGCGCGTCGATCAATGTCACGCTGAACGCGTCGACCGCGTACACCTACGCCGACGACCTCTGCGTCTATGTCGACATCGAGCCGCTCTCGACCGCAGGCTTCCTGCAGTGCGGCGGCTTCTCGAACCTGAGCGCCGCGCAGCGCTACTTCTGGCCGAATGGCGGGTCGGACGTTCCCGGGACGACCTCGGTCGGCACGGTGAACTTCACCTCGGCCCTCGCGTTCTCGGGCAACAAGGCCGTCGACGGCACGATCTGGATCGGTAACGGCTACGGCGCCGCGGGTACCTCGGGCACCTGGACGGGCACGATCACCCTGCACGGCGTGAACGCCGTCGCGATCCCCGCTCCGGGCGCGATCGCGCTGCTCGGCCTCGCCGGCCTCGCCGGCCGCCGCCGCCGCTGAGCGGACGGTTGCAGTCAAGATTCCTCGCGCAGGGCGGTCCCGACGGACCGCCCTGCGTGCGTTTTCATCTGCACAGGCCGCACAGATGGAACTCCGCCGCGGCCCGCTGCGTCGATCACGCGGCTTCCTGATTGACGCGGCGTGGCTGCGAGGCACGATTGCCTCAGTCGGCCGCACCAAGGGCCTGCATTCGCTTCCAGCACCCAAACAAGGATTGAGGGGAATCAGATGAAGAAGAGCATGATCATCGCCACGGGCATCGCCGCCACCGCCATCGCTTCGGCGGCCTCGGCCGACATCACGGTCGCCCTGACGGGCCAGACCTTCACCGGCTTCAACTTCTCGCAGGCCGTCGACTACACCCAGTTCAACATCGTCGGCACCTTCACGGGCGCGTCGATCAATGTCACGCTCGACGCGTCGACCGCGTACACCTACGCCGACGACCTGTGCGTCTATGTCGACATCGAGCCGCTCTCGACCGCAGGCTTCCTGCAGTGCGGCGGCTTCTCGAACCTGAGCGCCGCGCAGCGCTACTTCTGGCCGAAT
>JBJTOV010000045.1:0-9660 GCA_046074745.1 Planctomycetota bacterium
TGTCGGCCGGCGTGCCGCCCGAGGCCTTCGCCTCCTTGCTCGCGGCGTCGAAGGCGGCGTGCGCCTCCTCGCTGAACGCCGCGCGCGCCGCTGCGATCGCAGCCAGCCCGTCCTCGCGTCGGCCGTACGGATCGAAGCCGAACTCGTCGCGGAAGCGCTTCAACTTGGCGCGGCGCGATGCGACGATCTCGGACTCGGACAGCGGAGCGGGTTCCTGCGGCGTGGTCTCGGACATAAGGACCGAATCCTACCGAAGCGCTTGGGCGAGCGGGGAACTTCCGCTACGCTGCGCCGCTTCGGCGAAACACCCATGTCACCAAGCACCAAGCGACTCGGAATCCTCACCGGCGGCGGCGACTGCCCGGGCCTGAACGCGGTCATCCGCGCCGTGGCCAAGACCGCGATCCTTCAGTACGGCATCGAGGTCGTCGGCATCGAGGACGGCTTCCAGGGCCTGATCGAGCACCGCGTGCGGCCGCTCGGCATCAAGGATGTCTCGGGCATCCTCACCCGCGGCGGCACCGTGCTCGGCACGAACAACAAGTGCAACCCCGCGCGCTACTGCACGGGCCGCAAGCCGAACGGCGAGCCGATCTGGGAGGATGTCACCGACAAGTGCCTGGCCACCATCGCCAAGGAGCGGATGGACGCGCTGATCGTGATCGGCGGCGACGGCACCATGGCGTGCGCGGCGCCCATCGCGGCCGCAGGGATCAATGTGATCGGCGTCCCGAAGACGATCGACAACGACCTCGTCGGCTCCGAGATCACCTTCGGCTTCCTCACGGCGGTCGCCACCGCCACCGAGGCGCTCGACCGCCTGCACTCGACCGCGGACAGCCACCACCGCGCCATGGTGTGCGAGGTCATGGGCCGCAACGCGGGCTGGATCGCGCTCACCGCGGGCGTGGCCAGCGGCTCCGATGTGATCCTGCTTCCCGAGATTCCCTTCGATCTGCGCAAGGTGGCCGAGGACATCGAGCACCGCATGAAGGGCCCGGGCTTCGCGATCGTCGTGGTCGCCGAGGGTGCGCGCCCGCTGCACGGCCATCAGGTCGTGGGCCGCTACGACCCGACCAGCCCCGACCCCGTGCGCTTCGGCGGAATCGGCAACCTCGTCGCGAACGAGATCCAGGACCTCACGGGCGTCGAGACGCGAACGACCGTGCTCGGGCACACCCAGCGCGGCGGCACGCCGGTCGCGGCCGACCGCATCCTGGCCACCAACTTCGGCTTCCACGCGATGGCCGTGCTCGCGAGCGGCAAGCGGAACCGCCTGGTCGTGCGCGAGAACAATGTGTTCGCCGACATCGACCTGTTCGCGACTGTCGGCAAGCAGCGCCTGGTGCCCATCGACCATCCGCTCATCGCCGCGGCGCGCGCCATCGGGACGAGCTTCGGCGACGGCTCGGGCTCGATCGTGGCCAAGCCGATCCCCGCCGCGCTCGTGTAGCCGCATCGGGTACCCTGTCCGCAGGCGAACCCGATGGATCCCGCGATCTTCCTCGACCGTGACGGCACGCTCGTTCCCGATGACGGGGATGCGGGCGACCCTGCGAAGACCGCGCTCCTGAAGGGCGTGCCCGAGTCACTGCGCGCGCTGCGCGAGGCGGGGTTCCGCATCGTCGTCGCCACGAACCAGGGCGGCGTGGCGCGCGGCCGCTTCACCGAGGGCGATGTCGAGAAGGTCAACCAGCGGATCGGCGAACTGGTCGATGCCGCGACCGGCATTCGCCGCACCATCGAGAAGTTCTACTACTGCCCGTTCCACCCGAAGGGCACGATCGCCGCATACGCGCGCGAGCATCCGTGGCGCAAGCCGAAGCCCGGCATGCTGCAGCAGGCCGTGCAGGACATGGGGCTCGACGCCGCGCGCTCGTGGGTGATCGGCGACGCGCCGCGCGACATCGCCGCCGGCCGCGCGATCGGCGCACGCACGGTGATCGTGAGCCGCGACGCGAAGGTCGTGGCCGAGGCGGGCGCCCACCACGCCGCGGCCACGCTCGTCGAGGCCGTGCGCTTCGTGCTCGCACAGTCGGCCGCGAAAGCGGACGGCGCGGCCGCGAAGGACGGGGGCGCGCCCGCACGCACGCGCCGCCTGCGCGGCAAGCGCGCCACCGAGCGCCTGCGCCGCGAGCGCGACAGCGAGCGGCTGCGCCGCGCGCTCGGCGAACTCACCGAGGAAGTCCGCGCGCTGCGCCTGCGCCGCGCCGAGTCGGGCGCGCTGCGCATCGTGGCGCTTGCAGTGCAGCTCGTCGCCGTGCTGCTCGCGGCGGTCGCGTTCCTCAACCTCGCCGACGAGGCGTCGTTCGCACGCTGGATCGGCGCCGCGGTGTTCGCGCAGACGGTCACCGCAACCATGCTCCTCTTCGACCGCCGCTAGTCCGCGCACGCCGTCGATGCCGCAGAGCACCGTCAAGCTCCACGCCGCGTTCGAGCGCTCGCTCGCCGATCCGCTGGTCGCCGACCTCGTCGTCGCCTCGGCGCACGAGGTCGCCGAGCGCCACGGCGTGGCCTCGCCCGAGGTCGCGGTGCATCCGGGGCATGTCGAACTCTCCGCCGACCTGCCCCAGGCCGTGCTGCTTTCGGTGGCGGCCGAGCTGCGCAAGGTCACGGGGCGCTGGCACCGCGCGAAGTTCGGGGCCCCGCTCTGGCGCGGCGAGTAGGGCGGCCGCGCTTTCCGTATCATCGCGCCCCATGGATGCGACCGCAGCCCCCGCAGCGACCGGCGACCCGACGCCCTTCCTGTGGGCCGTGCTGCCCGTCGGCGCGTACCTGATCGGCACCATCCCCACCGCGCACCTCCTCGCCCGCACGCGCGGCGTCGACCTCGGGTCGGTGGGATCGAAGAACTTCGGCGCCACCAACCTCGGACGCACGCTCGGAAGACCGTGGGGAGTCGCCTGCTTCCTGCTCGACGCGGCGAAGGGCGCGGCGCCCGTCCTCGCAGCGGGCTGGCTGCTCGGCACGCTCGGCGTGAAGGCGGGCGGCGTTCCGGCCGCCGCCTCGTGGTGCTGGCTCGCGGCCGCGGGCGCGTGCATCCTCGGCCACACGCTGTCGCCGTGGATCGGATTCCGCGGCGGGAAGGGCGTGGCGACGGGCTTCGGCGCGCTCGCCGCGATGTGGCCCGTGCTCACGCTGCCCGCGCTCCTTGCGTTCCTCCTCTTCCTCGTCGTGCTCGCCCTCTTCCGCATGATCAGCCTCGGCTCGATGGTCGCGGCCGTCGCGGTGCCGTGCGCGGTGGGCGTGCAGGCCTTCTCGGCGAACGGCCTCGACGGCGTGCGCGCGGCGGTGCCGTTTCTCGCGGCGAGCGCGGCCATCGCGGCCTTCGTCGTCTTCAAGCACCGCGCGAACATCGCGCGCATCCGCGCGGGCGCCGAGCCCAAGGTCGGCGGCGCGAAGCCCGCGGCGCCACCACCGCCCGCGACCGACGAGAACATCTAGGAACGCGCCGTGAACACGCACTCCGACCCGCATTCCGGCTACCGCTCGCCCCTCGAGACGCGCAACGCAAGCCTCGCCATGCGCGAGCTGTGGAGCGAGCGCCGCAAGTTCTCGACCTGGCGCCGCATCTGGCTCGCGCTCGCGGAGAGCCAGCACGAGCTCGGCATGCCCGTCACCCGAGCGCAGGTCGATGCGATCCGCGCGCACCTCGACGACATCGACTTCGCCGCGGCGGCCGCGCACGAAGCACGCCTGCGCCACGATGTGATGGCGCATGTCCACACGCTCGGCGACGCGGCGCCCGAGGCGCGCGCGATCATCCACTTCGGCGCCACCAGCCAGGATGTCGTGTGCAACGCCGACATCCTGATCCTGCGCGACGCGCTCGCGCTCGCCGCGGGCAAGCTCGCGCGCGTGGTCGACCGCCTTGGCGCATTCGCCGCGCGATGGCGCGCCACGCCCACGCTCGGGTTCACCCACTTCCAGCCCGCGCAGCCCACGACCGTCGGCAAGCGCGCCACGCTGTGGGCGCAGGACTTCGCCATCGCGCTCGAGCAGGTCGAGTTCGCCGCGGCGTCGCTCCGCCTGCGCGGCCTGCGCGGCGCGACAGGCACGCAGGCCTCGTACCTCGGGCTCCTCGACGGTGACGCCGCCAAGGTCGACGCGCTCGAAGCGCGCTTCGCCGCGAGGCTCGGCTGGCCCTCCGACCGCATGCTCGCCGTGTGCGGCCAGACCTATCCGCGGCTCGTCGACGCGCAGATCGTGGGCGCGCTCGCGGTCGCCGCAAGCGCCGTCCACAAGTGCGCCACCGACATCCGCCTGCTTGCCAACCGCAAGGAGGTCGAGGAGCCGTTCGAGAAGGACCAGATCGGCTCCTCCGCGATGGCCTACAAGCGAAACCCCATGCGCTGCGAGCGCGCGTGCGGCCTGTCGCGCTTCGTGATGGGCCTTGTGAACGACCCGCTGCAGACCCACGCCACGCAGTGGCTCGAGCGCACCCTCGACGACTCGTCGAACCGCAGGCTCGTGCTGCCCGAGGCGTTCCTCGCGCTCGACGGCGCGCTCGACATCATGTCGAATGTCGCCGAAGGCCTGGTGGTGTGGGAGGCCACGGTCGCGGCGAACCTCGCGGCCGAACTTCCGTTCATGGCCAGCGAGAACATCATGCTCGCCGCCACCCGCGCGGGCGCCGACCGTCAGGAGGCCCACGAGCGGATCCGCGTCCACTCGATGGCCGCTGCCGAGGAAGTGAAGCGCCACGGCCGCGCCAACGACCTGATGGCGCGCCTGAAGACCGATCCCTTCTTCGCCAAGGTCGACCTCGACGGCGCGCTCGACCCCGCCTCGTTCGTGGGCCGCGCGCCAGAGCAGACCGACCGCTTCATCGCCACGGTCGTCGAGCCGATCCGTCGCCGCCACGCCGCGGCGCTCTCCGCCAAGGCCGAACTCAGGGTGTAGCCATGCCGATCCCCCGACTCCACCCTTCCCGCACCGCGCTGCTCGTGATCGATGTGCAGGAGCGCCTTCTTCCCACGATCTTCGACGCCGACCGCGTGGTCGCCAACTGCGCCGCGGCCATCGAGGCCGCCAAGGTGCTCGGGCTTCCGACCATCGTGACCGAGCAGTATGTGAAGGGCCTCGGCCACAGCTCCCCCGCGATCGCGCAGGCCGCCGCCGGATACGCCGCGACCTTCGAAAAGACGCGCTTCAGCGCCTTCCTGCCCGAGGTCGAGGCCCTGCTCGCCTCCCGCCGCTGCGACGATGTGCTCGTCTGCGGCGTGGAAGCCCATGTCTGCGTGCAGCAGACGGTGCTCGACCTGCTCGCCGCGGGCCGCCAGCCCTATCTGCTCACCGACGCCATCTCGGCCGGCCGCCCCGACCAGATCCCCCCCGCGTTCCGCCGAATGGAGCGGGCGGGCGCCGTCCCCTCGGGCGTGCTCGGGGCCTGCTACGAACTGCTCGCCGACGCGGCAAATCCTCAATTCAAGGCAGTTCTCGGCGTGGTGAAGACACTTCGCGCCCCGCTCCCGCTACCTTAGCCGCCGATGTGATCGGACCTGCCATGGTGGACCGGCAGGCCTCTAGACCTCTCACCGTTGCACAGGAGACAACCATGGAGCTCTATGAAACGCTCGTCCGTCTCGTCCGCGAGGTCGAGGAAGACATGAAGAAGGCCGTCGGCGGCAACAAGGCTGCCGGAACCCGCGTGCGCAAGAGCATGCAGGACATCAAGGACTGCGCGCAGCAGATCCGCAGCAAGGTGCTCGAGATGCGCGACTCGGAGGGCGGAGCGGCCTAAGGCCCCCGTCGCTCCGTGGCCAGCCAACCTCTCTTCGATGTCACGCCGCTCGATCTTTCGCGCGTGATCGCCGACAGCGCCGAGCTCGACCAGTATCTGCCTCAGACGGGTCCGATGCGGCAATGCGACCGCATCGCCTGGATCAGCGACGACCTGCGCAAGTGCGTCGCGATCAAGGATGTCCGTCCCGACGAGTTCTGGTGCGAGCACCACATCAAGGGCCGCCCGCTCTACCCGGGCGTGCTCATGATCGAGGCCACCGCGCAGGCGGCCAGCTGGCTGTTCCGCAAGCGGTTTCCCGCGCTCGGTTTCCTCGGCTTCCTTCGCTGCGACAGCGCGGTGTTCCGCGGGCAGGTCGTGCCGGGAGACACCTTCGTCATGCTGATCGAGGAGATCGAGGCGACGCCCCGTCGCTTCATCTCCAGGGTGCAGGCGCAGGTGCGCGGCAAGCTTGTGTTTGAAGCGCAGATCACCGGCATGGCGATCTAGGATCCGCGGCGCGGCCCGCGCCCGCACGGACAATCCGCCATGCTTCCCCCGCTGCAGTTCGTTCCGATCGCCAAGGCCCGCGCATGGGGCGGCTCGCGCCTCGCGCGCTACGGAAAGCCCGCGATTCCGGGTGCCCGCGTGGGCGAGACCTGGGAGCTCGCGGATCTTCCCGACGCGATCGCGGACGGGCAGTCGCGCGTCGCGGGCGGCCCGTTCGCGGGCCGCACCGTGCGCGAGCTTCGCGGTTCGCACCGCGACGATCTGCTCGGCCTCGCGACCCCAGCGCCCGACGGCGCGTTCCCGCTTCTCGTCAAGTACCTCGACGCCGCGGAGAACCTGTCGCTCCAGGTCCACCCCGACGCGTCGTATGTGAAGGCGCACCCCGACGCGCACCTCAAGACCGAGGCTTGGATCGTGGTCGAGTGCGAGCCAGGCGCGCGCGTCTACCGCGGGATCCGCGAGAGAACCACCCCCGACGAGTTCTACGCGGCGCTCGCCGAGGGCCGCGCGCTCGAGCACATCGAGAGCTTCGAGGTCGCGCGCGGCGACTGCGTCTACCTGCCGAGCGGAACCTGCCACGCGCTCGGCGCGGGCATCCTCGCCGCCGAGGTGCAGACGCCGAGCGACACCACCTTCCGCGTGTGGGACTGGGACCGCAACGACCCCGCCCGTCCGCTTCACCTCGCGCAGGCCCGCGAGTGCATGCGGTTCGGCGCCGCGCAGCGAGACGGCGTGAAGGGCTTCGTGCGCGGACGAGACGCGCGCGCCCTCGAGGCGGCGGGCGTCACGACCCGGCGCCTGTGCCGCTCTGCATTCTTCTCGGTCGAATGGATGGAAACGCGCACGGGCGCCGTGCTGCCGCTTTCGCCGACGGGCGTTCCCGAGATCTGGATGACCGTCGCGGGCAGCGTGCGCTGGAACGCCGCCAGCCATGCCTTCGACGCGCGCGCCGGATGCACCGTGCTCCGACCCGCGCGCTGCGAGGAGGGCGCGATCGTCCTCTCCGCGAACTCCGTCGTGATCCGCACCACCTGCGCATCCTCCCTCGACCGTACGATCGCCTGAGGGAAGCGGCTCCGCACCGCTCGCGTCCCCTTCCCGACCCACGCGCCGCCATGAAGCATCTGCTCACCGCGCTCGCCATCCTCCTGATCGCCGCGGCGCACGCAGCGGCCACCGAGCACATCGTTCGCCCGGGCGAGCCGTGGAGCGACCTCGGAGCGAAGTTGAAGCCGGGCGACCGCGTCTTGCTCGCCCCTGGCAGCCATGTTCCCGCGGCGTTCGAGCGCGTCTCGGGCACGCCCGAGCAGCCCATCGTCATCCGCCCCGTCGAGGACGGAAAGCTCGTCGAGATCGAGCCGAAGCGCGAGGCGCTGAAGTTCACCGACTGCGCGCACATCCGCGTCGAGCGGCTCTCGGTGAAGAACGCGCGCCGCGCGGGGATCCTGATCGAATCGACCCGCCCCGGCGCATCGCGCGACATCTCGGTCGCCGATGTGCTCGTCACGGGCGTGTCGGGGCTCGCCGAGCAGTCGGGCATCGTGGTGCGCGGCGCGCGCGAGGTCGGCATCCGCCGTTCGCGCATCGAGAACTGCACGGGCGCCGCCGTGCTCATCGAGCACTCCGAATCGGTCACCGTCGAGGACTGCCAGCTCTTCGCGCGCAGCGGCAAGCCCATGCAGCGCGGCATCGGCATCGAGGGCTCCTCCGCCGACATCGCGGTGCGGCGCGTGTTCGCGCGCGGCCCGATCGAGACGGGAGTCTCGGTCGGCGTCGAGAACCCTCCGTTCGCAGTCGCCGCCGACGATCCGCCCGCCGCACCCGCGAAGCCCGAGCGCCCCGAAGCGCTCGCGCGCCGCGTCGACATCCTCGAGACCCGGATGAAGGATGTGATCCGCCCGCTGCGCATCGGTTCGTGCGCGGCGCTCGTGGTGCGCCAGTGCACGATGCTCGACCCGCGCGAGGAGATCTACGAGGTGGTCGCGGCGCCGGGTGGCTTCGCTCCCGCGGAAGCGCGCATCCTCGACAACCTCGTCGTCTGGGAGCCAGGCTCGCTGCGCAGGCTCAGCCATGCCGAACCCGGCGCGCGAACCGCCGGAGTGGTCCTTGGCCCGAATCTCTGGTGGAGCAAGGAGCTCCCCACCGCGCTCCCGCTCCTCGGACCTTCCGAGAACCCGTTTCTCGGCACCGTGGAGTCGGCGCAGACCCTCGACCGCGACCCGATCCTCGACGACAAGGGCTACCCAACCGACCCCACGAGCATGGTTTATGGCGCACCGCGCCCCTGAAACTCCGGGCTGGAATGGCAGAGCCGCCGCGCGCGTCCCTCGGCCGCCTGCGCGAACCTGTGCAGGCAGGAGCAGGCGAAATGTCCGCTGAAGTCCCGAGCCCCGACCCCGTCCGCCGCGCGCAGCCCATCACCGAGCGCGTGCTGCGGACCTGGATCGAGCGGCTGACGCCGAGCCTGATTCGCCTTTCCGCGGGCATCTGCCACGACAGGCATCGCGCCGAGGAGATCGTGCAGGAGGCGTTCGTCAAGCTCTGGCGGCAACCGCCCGACGCGGGCGAGGTCGCGATCTCGAGCTGGATGCGCGCGACCGTGACCAACATGTCGATCAGCGCGATCCGGCGCAAGAAGCGCGTGTGGACGCTGATCGACGAATCGGGCACCGCGCACGATGTGCGTGCCGAGCGGCCGGGCGAGCGCAACGAGCGCGCCGAGGACATGGAGCGCATCACCGCGGCGCTCGACCGCCTCGACGAAGACAAGCGCACCATGATCATGCTGCGCGTGAACGAGGGCCTCTCCTACGAGGCGATCGCCAACCACCTCGGCGTGCCGATCGGAACGGTGATGAGCCGCCTGAACCGCGCGCGCCTTGCGCTGCTTGGCGAGCTGGGCGAGGCGGGCGAGGGCACGGAGCGCCCGAGCGAGTTCGACATCCGACGCTTCAGGGAAGGAACGCGCTGAGCGCAGGGAGACGACATGGAACGACGCGAAACCGACACCCCCGCGATCCACGGCTGCGACGACTTCAAGGCCGTGCTTTCGGCCTATCTCGACGACGAGCTCACCCGCGCCGAGCGGATCGGCGCCGACGCGCACCTGCTCGGCTGCAACGGCTGCCGGACGCTGGTCGAGCGCGCCGAGTCGATGGATGACGCGCTGCGCGCGGAGTTCGCGCGGCGCGAGGCCGACGCGGCGATGGAACCCATCGACACGGGCGCGATGGCCACGCGCGTGCTCGGCGCCATCGGACACGAGCGCCGCGGCACCTGGATTCCGCGTTTCGCCGCGGCTGCGGCCATTCTCGCCGCGGCTGCCGCGGTCGCGGTCTTCCTTGCGAATCGCGGCGACAAGGGCAGCCTCGTGTTCGCGCGCATCTGCGGGTGCGAGGCTGTGGGGACCCGGTGAAAACGAGCGCCCG
>JBJTOV010000046.1:0-4412 GCA_046074745.1 Planctomycetota bacterium
GTCTACCATGAAATTCCGTCATGGAAAGACGGAACTTCATGGAGCCGATAATCTTGCCACGCAGAATCTCCCGCGTTTCAAGGCTTTTTCGCCACGCCCCCCGCCTCCAGCAGCGCCAGCACGCTCATCGCCGTGCCGAAGCTCGCGCTGCGCGGGAACACGCGGTCGTTCCAGGTGCCGTCGTCGTCGCGCACCTTGAAGAGGATCTCGCGGAACCTCGCGCGGTTCGCGGCGCGCTCGGCCTCGGGCAGCAGCTCGATGGCCGCGGCCGCGTGGGTGAACGCGTAGAAGAAGTAGTACGGCGCGACGCCGTAGGGAGCGACATGCGTGCCCTGCTTCTTGCGGCGCTTCTCGAGCTCTGGCCAGAACTCGAAGAACCGCTCGACCGCGAAGCGCAGGCGCTTCTCGTCGCCCTTTCCTGCGCGCGCGAGCGCGACCTCGACCGCGCACATGCGGCCGACCGCGCCGGGAATCTGCTTCGGATCGTCGCGCGCAGGCCGCTGCGCGTTGTAGGCGACATAGCCCGCCTCTCCGCGGGTGATCTCGAGGCTCTTCACCGTGCGATCCACAAGTTCGGCGGGCACATCGAGCCCCGCGTCCTTCGCCTCGAGCAGCGCCAGCAGGCACGGCGCCGTCATGAACGGCGAGGTCGCGCACGGATTCTCGACGCCGGGGCCGCGCGCGTACTGCCAGCCGCCCACCTGCGGGATCTCGGTCTTGCGAAGCGCATCGAGGTAGAACGCGATTCCCGCATCGACCTCGGGCTTCTGCGCGTCCGTGACCGCGCCCGCCTTCTGCGCCGCGACGAGGAAACGGAGCCCGTAGCAGTGCGCCCAGCCGCGCACATCGTATCCCCCGTCGTATTCGGGCGAGAGCAGCTTCTCGCCGCGCGCCGCGGCCACGAAGTCGATGGCGCGCGCGACCGCCGCCTTGCGCGCCGCGTCATCGGCGAAGCCCGGCGCCGCGAGCAGCGCGAGCGACGCGATCGAGGTCCCGCCGACGCGGTACCCGAACGGGATCTTGCCGCCCACGCGGTACACACCCTCGTACGGCCACTCGGCCGCGACATCGGCGCCCGGGCCCTTCTCCTGCATGGCGACGATCCTGGCGACGCCGACCGACACGGCCTCGGCGTCGGTGGGAACCGCGGGCGCAGGCGGGTTCGATGCGATCGCGATGGCGAGGAGCAGCGTGTGCATGCGGGAAACATACATCACGAAACGCCGCCAACGCCGACATGCAGCGACAATCCCGCGCCATTGCGCCGCATTGCGCACGCTCAGCGCCGGTGCTTGCGGGCGTCGACGAAGGTCCTGCCCAGCCGCGCCGCGCCCCCGTTCGGGATCACGATGTGCACGGGTCGGGTGAACCTGTAGAAGCCCATCCAGTTGCGCATCACCACCTGCACGCACGCGACCGTGCGCCCGTCGCCGGTGTCGACGCATTCATGCACGCGGATGTGGAGGCCCTCCGCGGCATCGAAGCGGATGTCGCCCTCGCGGATTCCCGTCGCATCGACGGCGATCGCGCGGTCGCACTCGTCTGCGCGAAGGCCGCGGACGAGCTCCGAGCCGCGCCGCCGCCACCAGAAGCCGCCCACCCACGCGATCGCACCGAACGACACGAAGCGCAGGATGCCCATGAGGATCGATCGAGCGAGCGGCGCACCGGCGAGCAGCACCCGCATCGCGTGGGGCACGACCCACAGCGACCCGAGCGCGAACAGGTGCATCGCCACGCCGAGGCAGCCGTTTCCCCGCCACATCGACGCGAGCAGCCTGCGCAACGGCGGCCGTCCGCGGATCAGGGCGAACGGCGAGGAAGCGCCCACGAAGAGGCGCGCGCCAGGCCGCGCCGGCGCGTTCATCGCGGGCGCGGCGCAGCCTTCACGCGGTTCGCGAACGGCACGCGCAGCGCATCGGCCACTCCGCGCGCGAAGGCCTCGGGCGCCATTCCGAGCCAGTCGTCGGGAATCAGCCTGCGCGTGCGGCTCCACCAGTGCGGCCCACGGAGCGCGAGGTAGTGCATGCCATGCGTCTCGCGCAGTTCGAGCCGTGCGCCATGCGGGATCGCGACGACCGCGCTCGACTCGAGCACCGCCGCCGACTGGCCTGGAATGGCAAGCGGCGACGACAGCACGCGGCCCCAGAAGGACTGCACGCCGAGCGGAATCCGCGTGCCGATGACCATGCCGTCCCGATGCGCTCGCCAGACATGCTCGGGAAGGATCGTGTCGCGGTCGACCGCGAGCGCGAGCATGAGAACCGGCAGCAGCGCCAGCACCCAGCCGATGATCCCGCCGATCACAAGCCCGAACACAAGGAGCGGCAGCACGGAGAAGGCTCCCACGGGCACCAGCCACCGGCGCCTGAACCGCGGAAGCGATGCGCGGCCCGTGAACTCCTCGCCGACCGACGCATGCGGCGCGGCGCGCCCCCGCAGCGATGCCATCAGCGCATCGGCGAACCGATGGGTGGTGCCCGAGGAAATCGGCAGGTAGACCGGCCCGCTCGCCGTGAGCGTTCCGAGGCGGGTCATCGCGTGCGCGTTGACCGCGACCACGGTTCGGCCCTCGCCTGCATCGAGGCACTCGTACACATGCACGGCGCGGACCTCTTCGGCGCAGAGGATCCGCGTTCCGTCGCGCAGTCCGCCCGGACCGAGCGTCATCCAGCGGTCGCGCTCGTCGACGCGCACACCCTCGACCGAGTCGGCCGGCCGGCGCTTCCACCAGAACCGCGCGACGAAACCGAGCGCGACGACCGACGCGAGAAGCCCGAACAGCCTGATGCCCGACTGGTAGCGGATGCCGCCGCGCGCCATGTCCATCGCCGCGAGGACGAGGAGCCACGCCCCGAGACCCGCGACGACATGCAGCACCGTCGCACCGCAGCCACCGCCGAAGGCAAGACCGAGCCCCATGCGGCGCGCAAGCGGAAGCCTGCGCGCCGAGGGAAACGGTCGCGAAGAGCCCGAGATGACATGCGTGCCCGCGGGAAACGGCTCGCCGCACTCGGGGCAGAGCGCATCGGCCGTGAAGGCGCCGAGCGGCTCCGCGGGTCCGCCCGCGACCGCGTCGAGCACATAGTGGCACTTCGGACACAGCGTGTGCGTCGTCATGCGGCGCTCCATGGAATGCCGAGCTGCGCCGACAGCTTCTCCGCATACTCCTCGGGAGAGAGCCCGCCCCAGTCGTCGGGCGCGTTGGTGCAGGCCAGGAACAGGCTTCCCGCACCGACCAGTTCGAGATACGGCAGACCGCGCTCGCGGCGGACCTCGAGGCGCTTCAGGCGCGCGCGCGGAACGAGGCCTCGCTGCGCACCGCCCGCCTCTATGCGGCGTTGCGAGGGCCGCATCACCGCGACGCCCTCTTCGCCCACCACCCACATGGTGCGCTTCATGGGCGGACGGCTCTTCGCAGCGGTCAGGATGACAGCGGCTCCGAATGTCACGAGTGCGATCAGCAGAACCATCGGCGCCGCGGGCACGAGCACCGCAAGCGACCGCAGCAGGACGGGAACAGCGAGCATGAGCACGCAGCCCAGCGCGATCACGGGCATGACCATCGACGATCCCTTGATGGGCGTCGCATCGATTCCCTCGATCGTCGAAGGCACATCCCACCGCACGCCGTCGGCGCGGCCACGGAAGGTGGCCATGAGTTGCGCCGACACGCGGTGCGCGGAAAGCCTCGGAAGCGGCATGAAGATCGGCGGCACAGGCGAGCTTGGCTCGCCGAGGCTCGCACGCTCGCTCGGCGCGTCGATCAGCAACGACGCCACCACCTCGTCGTCGTCGGCATCGATGTGCTCGATCACGCGGAGCGAACGCACCCCATGCAGCGGATCGGCGCGACCAACCAGCCACACGCGGTCGGGCGCGACGATCGTGCAGAGCGCGACCTGATCGGCGCGCAGCGACCCGTCGCTCGCGACCAATCGGAACTGCCACCAGAAGCGGGCCACCGCATGCGTGCACAGCGCAGCGGCCCCGATCGAGATCCAGTCATCCATGCCGAGCGCCGAGACCTCGCCGCGCGCGAGTTCAAGGACCGCAAGAACCGAGACCGAGAGCAGCATGGCCGTGAAGATGTGGAGCATGACCGCGCCGCATCCGTCGCCGTTCACCATCCACGCCCACGCGCGCGCCAGGAACGGCGCCTTCTTGACCCAATGCGCGGCCTCCTTGCTGCCATGCAGCACATGCACGCCCGCGGGCAGCGTGTATGCACACTCGGGGCAACGAACCTCGGCGGTGAAGCGGCCAAACTCCTCGACCGGCGCGCCGGGCATGCCCGAGAGCTGGTGATGGCACGAGGGACAGAGCGCCATGTGCGGCAGGATAGCGCGGGGCCTACGCTCGATGGCCGCTCAGCCATCACGCAGTTGCCGCAGCAGGAACGCCGCCTGGCG
>JBJTOV010000047.1:0-5599 GCA_046074745.1 Planctomycetota bacterium
GACGGCACGCCCGCGAGGTTCATGATGTTCGTCTGCACGATGCGGGTGAAGCGCGTGCGCTTGGCGAACTCCTCGAGGTAGATCGCGGTGCCCACGCCGAGCGGCAGCGCCACCAGGCCGCAGATCGTGCACACCCACACCGAGCCCCAGAGCGGCGCGGCGATGCCCGCCTCGCTCGGCTTGCGCGACGCGAAGTTCGTGATGAACTTCCAGCTCAGCGTGTCCCAGCCCTGCCAGAAGATCGACGCGAGCAGGACGACGAGCACCAGCACCGCCAGGTTCATCGCGACCAGGCAGGTCCAGAGGAACGCGCGGTTCGCGAACAGGCGCGAGGCGGCGGAGCGCTCGGCGGGCATCAGTCGTACTCCTCGCGGAAGCGCCGGAGCACGAACTGGCCCACCATGGTGAGCGCGAAGGTCATCACGAAGAGCATCGCGGCCACCGCGTAGCTCGACTTGTACTCGACGCCGAAGGCAGGCGCGTCGCCGAGGAAGATCTGCACCATGTAGGCCGTCATGGTCTGCACTTCGGCCGCGGGGTTCGCGGTGATCTGCGCGATGCCGCCCGCGGCGAGGGCCACGATCATGGTCTCGCCCACCGCGCGCGAGATCGCGAGCAGGAACGCGGCCATGATGCCCGAGAGCGCCGCGGGAAGCACGACCTTCACCGACACATCGAACTTCGTGCCGCCGAGCGCGAACGCGCCGTCGCGCAGGCTGCGCGGCACGGCGCGCAGCGCGTCCTCGGACAGCGAGCACACGATCGGAAGGATCATGATTCCCGTCGCCAGGCCCGCGCTCATCGCGTTGTAGTTGCCGAAGGTGAAGCCGTCGCCGAGCGACTCGAGCCACGGGTTCAGCTTCTGAAGCGCAGGCGTGAGCACGGTGAGCGCGAAGAACCCGTACACCACCGTGGGAATGCCCGCCAGGATCTCGAGCGCGGGCTTCAGCGCGGCGCGCACGCGGGGGCTCGCGTACTCGCTCAGGTAGATCGCCGAGATCAGGCCGACGGGAATCGCGAACGACGCCGCGATCACCGTGACGAGCAGGGTGCCGGCCACCAGCGGCCAGATCCCGAAGTGCTTCTCCGCGCCAAGCAGCGGGTTCCATTCGGCGGTGAAGAAGAACTCCGACGCCGAGACCTCCTCGAACTGGAAGAAGCCGATGGTCTCCTTGGCCAGCACCACCACGATCGTGGTGGTGACCAGGATCGAGAAGGTGGCCGCGACCGCGAGCATGCCCACGATCAGCCGCTCGCGCAGCACGCGCGCCGGCCGCGACTTCGGGCGTCCGAGCGTTCGCAGGTCGCGCATCGGCTGCGGGGCGGGGTTGGCGGGAACGGAGCTCACGGTCGCGGGTCTCGGGCGCGCGCCGCGGGGGCGCGGCGTCGGGCGGGCAATCTACCCGTCCACCCCGTGCCGCGGGCGCGCTGCGCGTTCGGGTTCGGTACGGACCGCGCTCAAAAACGCCCCGCGGCGGCCGAAGCCGCCGCGGGGATGTGCAGTTCGCTCACTCGTAGACCGTGGCGAGAGAGCCCGTCACGGGCTCGCCCGCGGGCGTCATGAACTGCGTGCCCGTGCGGCGCGCGGTCCAGTTGGCCACGACCTTCGACTGGATCGGCTCGGGCAGCTTCACATAGCCGACCTCGCTCACGAGCTCGGGCGCGTTCTTCAGGTAGAACTCGATGAACGCCGCCACCTCGGGCCGCGCCGCCGCGGTCTTGTTCACATAGATGAAGAGCGGACGGCTGAACGGCGCGTAGGAGCCGTTCTCGATCGTGTCGGTGGTGGGCTTCACGGGGCCCTTGCCGCCATCGATGGCGATCGAGCGGACCTTGTCCTTGTTCTCGAAGTAGTACGCGCAGCCGAAGAAGCCGATCGCGTTCTCGTCGCCCGACACGCCGCGCACGAGGACATTGTCGTCCTCCGACACGCTCATGTCGCTGCGGATCGAGCCATCCTTGCCGACGGTGACTTCCTTGAAGTAGTCGAAGGTTCCCGAGTCGGTGCCGGGCGAGTACACCTTGATCGGATTCGCGGGCCAGGAGGGATCGAGGTCCTTCCAGGTCTTCACGCCGCCCGACGCCGAGTAGAGCTTGGTGACCTGCGCCAAGGTCAGGGCGTTGCACCAGGTGTTCTTCGGGTTCACTACGATGGTCAGGCCGTCGTAGGCGACGGGAAGCTCGACATACTCGACCTTGTTCTTGCCCGCGGTGTCGGACTCGGTCTTCTTGATCGGGCGCGAGGCGTCGGCGATGTCGATCTCGCCCGCGCAGAAGCGCTTGAATCCGCCGCCCGTGCCCGAGATGCCCACGGTGACGCGCACCTTCGAGGCGGTCTTGTTGAACTCCTCGGCGACGGCCTCGGTGATCGGGTACACGGTCGACGAGCCGTCGATCTTGATGGCGCCCTTCAGCGACTTGGCGTCCTGCGCGGGGGCGGCCGCAAGCAGGCAGGCGGTGCAGGCGAGAAGCGCGGCGAAGGTCGTGGTGTTGTTCAGGTGCATGCGTGGTCCTCGTTCGTTGGGGGCTCCGTCCGCGGAGCCCGCGCAGGTTCGCGGCGGGCCGTGCCCGTTCCGTCAAGTCTGTGCAAGGAAATCGTTGCGTCCGCGTGTTCAGGGCGTGTAAAGGAACGATGCAAATCGCAGTTATTGCGGGTGCGTTCCCAGAGATGCCGCGACGGGAAGGAGCAGCCGGAACTCGCTGCCCTCGCCCACGCGGCTCGAGACCTCGACGCGGCCGCCGTGGATGGCCGCGATGTGCTTCACGATCGCAAGTCCAAGCCCGGTGCCTCCTTGCGTGCGCGCGCGGGCCTTGTCCACGCGGTAGAACCGCTCGAAGAGGCGGGGCAGGTGCTTGCTGGCGATGCCCGGTCCGCGGTCGCGGACCGCGATCGCGGCCAGCCCGCCTTCCGCGCCGCGCGCCGAGATCACCACCTCCGACGACTCGGGCGCGTACTTGATCGCGTTCGACACGAGGTTCGCAAGGGCCTGCATCGCAAGCGAGCGGCTCGCGTGCACGGCAAGGCCGGGCTCGATCTCCTCGCGCAGGGCGATCGACTTCGCCGCGGCCGCCGATCCGAGCTCCTCGACCACGCGCGCCACCAGGTCCGCGGCGTCGACCTCGACGCGCTCGATCGCGCTCGGCGTCTCGGGCTCCTCGAGGAACGCGAGCGTCAGGATGTCCTCGACGATCTCCGACAGCCGCGCGGTGTTGCGCTGGATGATCTCGAGGAAGCGCCGCGAGGTGTCGGCGTCGTCGATGCCGACCTGAAGCAGCGTCTCGACATAGCCCTTGATGTTCGTGATCGGCGTGCGCAGCTCGTGGCTCACATTCGCGGCGAACTCGCTGCGCATCGACTCGAGCCGCCGCATGCGCGTCACATCCACCAGGCTCACGACCAGGCCCGGCGCGTGCGCGTCGGCGTGCAGCGGCTCGCACGAGACCTGCACCTCGAGCGGCGCATCGAGCTCGAGATGGAGCTCGCCCTCGCGGCGACCGCCTTCGGCGAACGCATCGGCCACGAGGCGGTTCAGCCCCGGCTGACGCACGGTTTCCTGCAGCAGGCGCCCGCGCGCGGTGCGCTCGTCGAAGCCAAGCAGCCGCTCGGCCGCGGGATTCGCCGACATGATCCGCTGCATGTGGTCGAGCGCGACCACGGCGATCGGCGTCGCGCGCAGCACGCGCTCGATCTCGCCAAGCCGGTCGGCCAGGCGCTCCTGCCGATGACGGTCGTGCTTCATCCGGCGGATGGCCGCGGCCCCGAGCGCCTGCGCGAGCGGGAACGACGCGTCGTCGCCCGTCGCGCGGTCGAGCGCCGCGAGCGCCGACTCGATCCGCTTCAGGCTGCGCCTGCGAATCCACCAGGTCGCCGCCCACGCCGCCGCCACCGCGCAAGCCACGATCCAGCCGAGGTCGGCGGAACCGCCTTGGTCCGATGTCGCGTCGGCCGACAGGAGCGTCGTCAGCATGCGGGGATCATCCCATGGATGGCGGCACCGCGGGGCGCGTCAATCCTCGACGGCCACGCTCGCATCCGCGAAGCGGTAGCCCACGCCGCGCACCGTCTCCACGCAGTCGGCGAGCGCACCGAGCTTGCGGCGCAGCGCCGTCACATGCACATCGACGGTGCGGCTCGACAGGACGGTGCTCTTGCCGTGCACGGCCGCGATGATCTGGTCGCGCGTGCGCACGAATCCCGGCCGCGTGGCAAGGTAGTGCAGGATGCCGAACTCGGTCAGCGTGAGGTCGATCTTGCGGCCCTCCGCCATGACTTCGTGGCGGTCGATGTCGATCGCCAGCTTGCCGCCGAGGAGCTCCACGCGGTCGATGCGCGCCGTGGGATCCTCCTCGACGCCCGCGCGGCGCAGGGCGTTGCGCAGGCGCGCCACCAGCACGCGCGGGCTGAACGGCTTCGTCACATAGTCGGCGGCGCCGAGCTCGATGCCCGCCACGATGTCGGCCTCCTCGCCCTTCGCGGTCACCATCACGATCGGAATGCCGCGGGTCGACTCCTGCTGCTTGAGCTTGCGGCACACCTCGAGGCCGTCGACATCGGGCAGCATCAGGTCGAGCACGATCAGATCGGGCTGCTCGCGGCGCACGAGGTCGAGCGCCAGCCGGCCGCTCGCCACCTTGCGCGCCTTCATCCCCGCGCGCTCGGCGTGGAACTCGATGAGCTCCGCGATCTCGGGCTCGTCCTCGACGATGAGAACCTGGGCCTTGGCGTTCGACATGGGCGCGTACCTTAGGGAAGCGCGGGCGTGCGCTGCAAAGTTCGTGTGAAGATTGAATGCAGGTCGGTGCGGTTTCCCGCGGATCCGAGCGGATTCATGCGGTCTCGCCGATCACCGCGCCCTCCGGGACGAGCGGCGCGCAGCCCGTGGCCGCGGGCAGCGAGTACCGCACGCCGTCGTCGGCCATCGCGCCGAGCACCGCGATTCCCGCGGCCTCGCGCATGTGGACGGGCATGCCGTGCGAGCGCTCGGTCGACGCCACGCGCGCGCCCGTGCGCCGAGCAAGCGCATCGGCGAGCGCCTGGTTGCGCGCGGATCCGCCCGCGAGGAGCAGCGTGCGCGGCGCGTCGGCCGCCGCGTCGGCGATCGTGCGCGCGGCTGCTTCCGCGATCGCCTCGACCACCGTGCGGCACGCGTCCTCGGGCCCGAGCGCAGCGGTCAGTTCGACGAGCCGCGCCGCCTCGTCGCCCGTGCCGAGCGATCGTCGGGCCGCGCCGGGCGCGCTGTGGGGCGCGATCGCGTCTGCGATGCGCCGCGCGAGCGCGTCGTCGCACCTTCCGCGCGCGGCGGCCGCTCCGTCGGCATCGAACGCCGCGCCGAGCCGCGTGCGCGCCACGCGGTCGAGCAGGTGGTTGCACGCGCACACATCGAAGCCGCGGATCGCGGCGATGCCTTCGCCGCGCCGCGGAACGAAGGTCACATTGATGAAGCCGCCGAGGTTCATCACGAGGGCGGGCGCGTCGTCGGAGGCAAACAGCACGAAGTCGGCGAGCGGTGTGGTGGGCGCGCCCTGTCCGCCGCTCGCCACGCTTGCGCCGCGCAGGTCGTATCGCACGCGGCAGCGCAGCCCCACGGCAAATCGGAAG
>JBJTOV010000048.1:0-5039 GCA_046074745.1 Planctomycetota bacterium
AGGAGATGGAGAAGCAGTGCAGCGAGATTGACCAGCCGATCGCGGCGCTGCTCGCCGACCTCAAGCAGCGCGGGATGCTCGACGACACGCTGGTCCTCTGGGGCGGCGAGTTCGGACGCACGCCGACCGCGCAGGGCGGCGACGGGCGCGACCACAACCCGCACGGATTCACGATGTTCATGGCGGGCGGCGGCGTGAAGCCCGGCTTCTCGTGGGGCGAGACCGACGACTACGGCTACTACGCCGCGGTCGACAAGGTCGATGTGCACGACCTGCACGCGACGATCCTGGCGCTGATGGGCATCGACCACGAGCTGCTCACCTTCCGCCACGGCGGACGCGACCACCGCCTGACCGATGTGCACGGGAAGATCGTGAAGCAGATCTTCGCCTGACCGCGCGCGCCGAGCCGCTGCGGAGCCCGTTCCCGCGAGGCCGCGCCCCCGCAGGCCCCCGCCTTTGTGGCCGCAAAGGCGCTACCGCCCCTCCAAACGCACCGTTCCCGCCGCCTGCGCGCTTGGGAAGCCGCGGTTCGTGAGGTACTCTCGCGCAGCCTCGGGAGATCGATGAGCGCCGCGAAGACCAGCCTCTTCCTTGCCGCCGCGCTGTGCGCGCAGGCCCATGCGGGCGGCGACGGCTTCGTGCACTTCGAGAGCCCGCATGTGCACCCGCTCGAGGTCACGCCCGACGGCGCGCGCCTGCTGGCGGTGAACACGGCCGACGGGCGGCTCGAGGTCTTCGACATCCTTCCCGCCGCGCCTTTCCTGCGGCACGCGGGCTCGGTGCCGGTCGGCATGGAGCCCGTGTCGGTGCGTGCGCGCAGCGCGACCGAGGCGTGGGTGGTGAACCACCTGTCCGACTCGGTGTCGGTGGTCGATGTGGCGACGAGGTCGCTGCGCGCCACGGTGCTGACGGGCGACGAGCCGTGCGATGTCGTGTTCGCGGGCAAGCCCGAGCGCGCGTTCGTGAGCGTGTCGCAGCTCAACAGGCTCGAGGTGTTCAACCCCGCGGCGCTGTCGGCGGCACCCGCGATCGTGCCCGTGGCGGGCGAGGACCCGCGCGCGCTCGCGACCGACGGCCAGCGCGTGTACTGCGCGATCTTCGAGTGCGGCAACGAGACGACCATCGTGCCCCGCGAGGCGGTGTCGTCGCCGCTCAGCCCGTACGCGGGCGCGCCCAATCCGCCGCCGAACGCGGGAAGCGCGTTCTCGCCGCCGCTCGACCCGTCGCTTCCGGCGGCGCCGCCGTCGTCGATCATCGTGCGCCGCGACGCGAAGGGCGCGTGGCGCGATGTGAACGGCGCCGACTGGAGCGCCGCGGTGTCGTGGCAGCTTTCGGGCAACGACATGGCGGTGGTCGATGCCGCGAGTCTTTCCGCGACCTATGTCCACGGCCTCATGACGACGCCGATGGGCGTGGTGCGCATGCCCTCGGGCGGCGTGGCGGTGATCGGCGTCGAGCTCAGGAACGAGGTGCGCTTCGCCGAGAACCTGCAGGGCACCTTCGTGCGCTGCGAGGTGGCGTTCGTGCCGCAGGGGGCGCAGCAGCCGTCGTCGCGCGGCGACCTGAACCCGCACCTCGACTACGCGGTGCGCAGCATTCCGATGCTCGCGCGCATGGTTTCGGTGGGCGACCCGCGCGGCATCGCGGTCAGCGCCGACGGCACGCGCGGCTACGCGGCGGGCATGGGTTCGTCGAACCTGGTGTCGTTCGCGATCCCGTCGATGGCGCGGCTCGGCACGGTGATCGTGGGCGAGGGCCCGACCGCGGTCGCGCTCGACGCGGCGCTTGGCCGGCTGTACACGCTGAACCGCTTCGACGGTTCGGTGTCGGTGGTCGACGAGCCGACGATGACGGAACTCGCGCGCCCGCGCTTCTTCGACCCGACGCCCGAGATCGTGAAGGCAGGCCGGCCGTTCCTCTTCGACACGCACCTCACCTCGGGCCTCGGGCAGGCGTCGTGCGCCTCGTGCCACATCGACGCGCGCACCGACCAGCTGGTGTGGGACATGGGCAGCACCACCTCGGGAATGGCGGCGTTCGACCAGGTGTGCAACATCAACCTCCCGAGCGAGGGCGTGGGCTGCACGCCATGGCACCCCGTGAAGGGCCCGATGGCCACGCAGTCGCTGCTCGGGCTCGAGGGCACCGAGCCGTTCCACTGGCGAGGCGACCGCGCGTACATCGCGACCTTCCAGCACACGGGCGTGGTGCTGCAGGGCATGGACCGCGACTTCACCGAGCAGGAGTTCAAGGACATGCAGGACTACCTGAACTCGGTGTCGATCGCGCCGAACCCGTACCGCACGCTCGACGGCACGCTGCCGCACGCGGTCGCGGGCGGAAATCCCGCGCGCGGGCAGACACTGTTCTTCTCGGGCGGCGCGGGCTTCAACGCGTGCAGCATGTGCCACACGCCGCCATCGGGCGGAGGCGCGGGCGTGATGAGCACCGATGTGATGGGCGAGGAGCAGGCGTTCACCGTGCCGCATCTGACGGCGCTGCACGAGAAGACGGGCTTCGCGGGCGCGGGTCCCGTGTCGCGCGGCTTCGGCTTCGGACACGACGGCGCGGCGCGGTCGATCGACGATTTCCTTGCGGGCCATGTGCGCGCGGCCGTCGGCACCTCGATCTCGGCCACCGACAGTCGCGATCTGACCGCGTTCCTGCTGGCATGGAACACGGGCACGCACCCGTCGGTGGGCGCGCAGGCAACGCTTGGCGGACGCGCGCCGCAGTCCGCGGGGCGGCGCAACCTGCTTGCGGCCGTGTCGGCGGCGGGCAACGCCGATCTGGTGGCGCGCACGAGGATGGATGGCGTCGATCGCGGCTTCGTGCTGCAGGGCGGCGTGTTCGTCAGCGACCGCACGGGAGAGGCGCTGACGGTGGCGGAGCTCGATGCGCTTGCGGGCAAGTCGAACGCGGTCACCTTCACCCTGGTTCCCGCAGGAGCGGGCATGCGCGCGCTCGACCGCGACGGCGACGGCGCGCGCGACGCCGACGAGCGCGACGCGTGCAGCGACCCTGCCGATCCGCGCAGCGTGCCGAACGACCCGTGCCGCGCCGACATCGCGGGCGATGACGGCATCATCGATGGCGCGGATCTCGCCATGATGCTGGGTGCATGGGGCACGGGGCTTCGGGCTGCCGACCTCGACTGCTCGGGGCAGGTCGACGCGTCCGACCTCGCCGCCCTGCTCGGGCGATGGGGTCCGTGCCGGTGACCAACGCTTCCGAGGGGCCGTGAACATCGGGCGCGGGGTGGTACGGAAGCGCAGTCTGCTGCATTCTCGTTGTTTCGAGAGAAACACCCTTGGCGGCCGCGAGGGGTTGGTTATGTTCCCTCCGAGAAGTGGACGGCTTCAGGAGCTCGACATGGCAATGCAAGATCTCTTCCGCAGACTCGTCACCAACCTCGCGCACCCACGCCGCGGTACTCAGGCCGCAAGGGGCGTCGGCGTGGCTGCATCATCGGCGCATGCATCAGCTGCTGCATCGACTGCTGCATGGACCGCTGCCTGCGCAGTTGGCATCGCGCTGGCGTCGGCTGAACGCGCGTCGGCGCAGTTCTTCCATTTCGAGAGCCCGCACATCCATCCGCTCGAGCTCACGCCCGATGGCTCGCGGCTGCTCGCGGTCAACACCGTCGACCAGCGCCTCGAGGTGTTCGATGTCGTCGGCACCGCCCCGTACCTTGTGCCTGCTGGTTCGGTCGTGGTGGGTGTCGAGCCCATCTCGGTGCGCGCCCGGACCTCCTCCGAGGCCTGGGTCGTCAACCACATGTCCGATTCGGTCACCGTGGTCGACCTCAACACGATGTCGGTGAAGGCCACCCTGCTGACGGGCGACGAGCCGTGCGATGTGGTGTTCGCAGGCAAGCTCCAGCGCGCCTTCGTGTCGGTGTCGCAGCTGAACCGCGTCGAGGTGTTCGACCCGAGCAACCTGCTCGCCGCGCCTTCGATCGTGAACATCGCAGGCGAGGATCCGCGCGGGCTCGCCACCGACGGCGTGCGCGTGTACGCGGTGATCGCCGAGTGTGGCAACGACACGACCATCGTGCCCGAGACCAAGGTGTCCTCGACGGTCAACCCGTACCCCAACGACCAGAACCCGCCGCCGAACTCGGGAAGCACCTTCTCGCCGCCCGTCGCCGCGGGGCTGCCCACGGCGCCGCGCAGCGGCCTCATCGTCCGCAAGGACTCGACGGGCGCCTGGAAGGACGACAACAACGGCAACTGGTCGAGCGCGGTCACCTGGGGCCTGAACGGCAACGATGTCGCGATCATCAACGCGAACAACCTCGCCACCACCTATGCCCGCGGTTTCATGACCTCGCCGCTGGCGATCACCATGGCCCCCGACGGGCGCGTGGTGACCGTGGGAACCGAGGCGAAGAACGAGATCCGCTTCGAACCGAACCTGCGCAGCAAGTTCGTGCGCGTCGAGGGCGCGGTGCTTCCGGCGGGCGGCGCAACCACCGTTTCCTCGCGCTTCGACCTGAATCCGCACCTCACCTACGCGGTGCCGTCGATCCCCATGATGCAGCGGCTGCTGTCGGTGGGCGACCCGCGCAGCGTGGTGGTCAGCGCGAACGGCGCCAAGGCCTATGTGACGGGCATGGGCTCGTCGAACCTGATCGCTTTCTCGATGTCGAACTTCGCGCGCCTGTCGCTTGCCAATGTCGGCGAAGGCCCGACGGGCGTCGTGCTCGACGCGGCCGCGGCGCGCCTCTACACCCTGAACCGCTTCGACGGATCGATCTCGGTGGTCGATGAATCGTCGTTCACCCAGATCGGAACCGTGCCCTTCTACGATCCCACTCCCAATGTGGTCAAGATCGGCCGCCCCTTCGTGTTCGACACGCACATCGCCTCGGGCCTGGGCCAAGTGTCGTGCAACAGCTGCCACATCGACTCGCGCATGGACCAGCTGGCGTGGGACCTCGGCGATCCGTCGGGGCAGGTGAAGGTGTTCAACGAGTCGTGCAACCTTGGCCTGCCCGGCCAGGCGGGCGCGTGCGGCAACTGGCACCCGATGAA
>JBJTOV010000049.1:0-5982 GCA_046074745.1 Planctomycetota bacterium
GTCGACCTTCCCGAAGCGGTCGAGCCGCGCGAAGGCGGAGCGCGCAACTGATGTTCGTCACGCTGTTCCGGAAGGGCCGCATCATCGATGCCGCCAACGGCATCGACGCCGAATGCGACTTTCTCGTCGTCGATGGTCGCATCGCCGAAGTCCGGGCGGGCCGACGCCTCGATGCGCCTGCGGGAGCGCGGATCGTCGAGTGCGGCGGGATGTTCGTGACTCCGGGGCTCGTCGACCCGCACGTCCATCTTCGCGAGCCGGGTGGCGAGGCGAAGGAGACGATCCAGACCGGTGCGGCCTCGGCGATCAACGGAGGCTTCACCACCGTCTGCTGCATGCCGAATACGAACCCCACGATCGACACCGCGACCGTGGTGCGCTATGTGCACCATGCCGCGCGCCATGTGCCCGCGCAGGTGTTCGTGGTCGCGGCCGCGACCATCGGCCGCAAGGGCGAGCAGCTGGCGCCCATGGCGTCGATGTCGGCGGCGGGCGCCGTTGGCTTCAGCGACGATGGCGAGGGCATCGCGAACCCCGCGATGATGCGCAAGGTGCTCGAGGTGTGCGCCGCGCTCGGCAAGCCCTTCATGCAGCACTGCCAGGATGCGCAGCTTTCCGAGGGCGGCGTGATGAACGAGGGCCCCGTCGCCACGCGGCTCGGCCTGCTTCCATGGCCGCGCGAGGCCGAGGAGCTGATGCTCGAGCGCGACTGCCGCCTGAACCGCACGGTGGGCGCCCGCTACCACGTGCAGCACCTCTCCTCGGGCGGCAGCGCCGAGATCCTGCGCCGCGCGCGCGCCGAGGGCAACCGCGTGTCGGGCGAGGTGAGCCCGCACCACCTGCTGCTCACCGACGAGGCCTGCGAGGGCTACGACACGCAGGCGAAGATGAACCCCCCGCTGCGCACCGCGCGCGACATCGCCGAGCTGAAGCGGGCCGTGGCCGACGGCACCATCGATGTGCTCGCCACCGACCACGCGCCGCACACCTCCGCCGAGAAGGCGCGCGACTTCGCGAGCGCGCCCTTCGGCATCATCGGCCTCGAGTGCGCGCTGCCGCTCTACGCGAAGGCGCTCGTCGAGGACGGCGTGGTCGGATGGCCGCGGCTGATCGAGCTCCTCACCCTGAACCCTGCGCGGCTGTGCGGCCTCGACACGCGCGGCATCGGCTGCCTGCGCGAGGGCGATGTGGCGGCCGTGACCGTGATCGACCCCGCGCACGACTGGACGATCGATGCCGCGCAGTTCCGCTCGAAGAGCCGCAACTGCCCGTTCGACGGCTGGCGCGTGCGCAGCCGCGCGGTGCTGACCGTGTCGCGCGGCGCGGTGGCCCACGAGGTGGCGAACGCGTTCGCCGCGCGCACGCCCGCGTGAGTTCCCGCAGACCCGAAGCCGATCGCGACCGAAAACGAACGCGGCCCGCGCGAAACTCGCGCGGGCCGCGGTGATGTCATGTCCGTGCGGCCCGCTTACGGGCAGGCGCCCCACGAGGAGAGCAGCGCCGAAAGGTCGGCCGCGTTCACCAGCCCGTCGTCGTTCAGGTCGGCGGCCGGGTCGGCGCTTCCCCACGCGGTGAGCAGCACGCTCAGGTCCTCGGCGTTCACCAGGAAGTTGCCGGTGATGTCGCCCGGGCACGGCACGGCGTCGAAGATCGTGTTCGCGCGGACGAAGGCCTTCGCGCCCACCTGCGCGCCGAGCATTCGGCCCGGATAGTCGTCGAAGTGCGGGTGGATGCCGCCGAGAATGCGCGACTGGCCCGAGTTGTCGGCCGCGTCGTAGTAGGTGGCCCACTGGAAGTCGAAGGACTGGCTCGGGCCGTCCTCGAACACGAGGAACTGGTTCTGCACGCAGGTGAAGATGCCCATGCCGCCCGGGAAGTACTCGCTGCCCGTGATCTCGGTCATCAGCTCGGCCGCCGTGCGGCTGTAGGTCGAGTGGCCCGACACATAGCCCGCGAACGGAGGCGACACGAAGGTCGGCCGCTGGTACGGCACCCAGTTTCCACCGAGCATCCACTGGACACCCGTGTATTCGGTGGCGGGGTTCGCGGGCGAGCCCGGCCACGACTTGACGGCGATGAAGCCCTCATAGCCCGCAAGATCCTCGTGGCGCTGGCCGGGCGCGGTGGTGGCGGCGGAGATCAGCTCGACCACGCCAGGAATCAGGTGCACGCCGTTCGGGTTGAAGGCGGGCTGCGCCGGATCCGAGCACTGGCCGTTCTGCACCATGGTGCGGATGGCGGTGATCGGGCGGGCGGCGTCGTAGTGGCCCTTGATGCCCCACGCGGTGATGGCCGCGTCGTGCAGGCCGCCGTTGAGCGCGAGATACAGCTTCACATCCCACTCGAGCGGATCGAGCTCGGGGCCCTTGCCGCCCCAGCGGCGCGCGAAGCTCGGGTGGTCGGTCACCTTGTTCGCGATCTCGTTCCAGTGGCCGGGCGGGGTCGACGAGGTCGGGCCGTCGGCCCAGAACTCGGCGAGGCAGCGCGACCAGTCGCCGCGCTTCACGATGTTCGGCGCGTACGGCAGGCCCGTGGCGGGGTTGAGCGCGCGGCCCGTGCCCGTGTCGGCGCCGAGGGGGTTGTTGCCCATCGACGCGGGCGAGATGTCCATCATCACACCGTCGTCCGGCGTAAGCCACGACGACTTCACGATCACCTGCTCGTGGCCGTCGCGGTAGGTCGCGTCGAGCGGACCGTTGATGGTGGGAACCGGCGCGGGGTTGAAGTACACGCCCGGACGCGCGGGGTCCATGTCCGACGACTCGAGGCCGAACGGCGTGACGAAACCCCAGAAGGGCGCGATCTTGGCGGGAAATCCGCCCGGGATCACATTCCCGTTCTGGTCGACGAAGAAGCTGAGCGACAGCGGCTGGTAGCGGTTCGCATTGACGATCGTCGGGTTGAACGGCAGCGCCACCACGAGCGGCGGATTCACATCGGGGTAGGTCGCGGGATCCTTCGCGTAGTTGAACGCTTCGCGCGCCCCGTCGTTGAAGGTGCGCTGGATCACGAGCGCCGCGATGCGATTGCCGATCGCCGACGGCGTGTTGCCGCTGGTCGAGGTGTTGGCGGGGTCGTAGCCGAGCGCGACCATGCGGGCGTCGAGCGCGGGGCTGATCGTGGCCGCGTAGTTCGGGCTGACCGCGAAGCGGTGCTTCATCATGCGATACGCGGCGTAGGAGATCGCCTCGCGCCGCGCGGCGGCCACATCGGCCGCGGCGTGCTTCTCGCCGAAGAAGTACGGGCGCTGGCCCGGCTCGAACGCGGCCCATGCGTCGTACATGGCCACCGACACATGGAACAGGTTGCGCGCCTGGATCGGCGGGCGGGCAAGGTCGTTGCGAATCGAGGTGAGCAGCTGCTCGTTCCAGACGCGGGCGATCGACTCGCTGGCCGAGGCGATCGGAGAGACGATCGCGGCGGAAAGCGCTGCCACGGTGACGAGCGAACCAAGGTTCCTGCAGATCTGCAGTGGAGATCGGTCTCGAGGGCGCCGGGAAGCCGACGCTCGGAGGACCGTACCCCAGCCGCTCCATCATGCAAGGGCGGAACGGTCCGCCCCTTGCAATCGGCGCGATTCGGGGTGTTTCAGCCAGACCTCGCGCGGCGGGACGCCCCCCGCGGGGCCTGCGGACAGGTTCCGCTCGGGGTGGGCGGCTTCTCTCAGCAGCGGCCTCAAGATTGCCCAGATCGCGCCAGATATCGGGCTCGCTTGAAAGCCGCCGTCTCCGAGCCCACGGTGCGGTGCGGAGGCCGGCCTACACCAGCTCGGGCTCGACGCCCTCGGGAAAGGCGTCCATGAAGAACCGTCCGTAGTACTTGGTGACGATTCGGGGGTCGAGCACCACGACGCGCCCCGAGTCGTCGGCGCTGCGGATCAGGCGGCCGATTCCCTGCTTGAAGCGCAGCACGGCGCGCGGCAGCTGGTCGTCGCGGAACGGGTTTCCGCCGAGTTCCTCGATGCGCTCGTGCCGCGCCTGGATGAGCGGATGGTCGGGCACATCGAAGGGCAGCTTGGTGATGATCACATTGCGCAGGGCGCGCCCGCGCACATCGACGCCTTCCCAGAAGCTCGAGGTGCCGAAGAGCACGCTGCGCTCGCCTTCGCGGAAGCGCTTGAGGATCTGCGAGCGGTCGCCGTCCTCGCCGTGGATGAACACCGCGTAGCCCGACGCGCGCAGGATGGGCGCGCAGCGCTCGGCCACCTGGCGCAGCGCGCGGAAGCTCGTGAACAGGACGAACGCGCCGCCGCCCGTCTCCTCGATGTGCGAGAGGATGCCCGCGACCTGCTCGTCGACCGCGCGCGGGTCGTCGGGCGCGGGCATCGAGCGCTCGACGATCACGCGCATCTGGCTCGCGTAGTCGAAGGGGCTGCCGAGCGCGAGCGTGCGCGCGCCGTCGCAGCCGAGGCGCCCGACGATGTGCGAGAAATCGCTGCCGCCCGCGGCGAGGGTGGCGCTCGTCATGGTGATCGATACGGGCAGCGCGTACAGGGCCGCCTGCAGCACGGGCCCCACATCGACCGTGGCGCACGAAAGGGTGACCGCGGGGCGCTTCGCACCGTAGAGCGGCTTTCCGCGCTCGACCCAGTACACGCAGCCTGGAACGCCCTGCGACAGGAACAGGTCGACCTCGGCCGCGATGTCGGTGACGCGCTGCGCGGCGCTTCCGAGGTCGAACTGCAGCGATTCGTCGATGGCGCGCTCGCGCAGCAGCTTGAGCCGTGCGCCGAGGTCGCCAAGCGCGGGCGACAGCGGGTTGTCGAACGCATCGGGCGCCGACACGCGCCCGCTCTGCGCGGCGGCACCCTTCCCCTGCTCGACCGAGCGCCACACGCCGTCGAAGAACGCCTCGGCGGCCGACTGCGCCTCGATGGCCCCGCGGATGGTCGCGTCGACCTCGTCGACGGGCAGCCCCGCGCCCTCGATGCCCGCGAGGACGCCCTTTCCGGTCGACTGGCTGTAGAGCGTGCGCAGCGCGTGCTTCACCCGCGATTCGCCCACGCGCACGCCGAAGTGGCCGCTCGCCACATCCTCGAGATGGTGCGCCTCGTCGAAGATCACATGGTCGTACGCGGGCAGGAACCCCGCGCCCTTCTGGCGCAGCGCGAGGTCGCTGAAGAAGAGCGCGTGGTTGCAGATCAGGAGGTCGGCGTTCTCCATGCGCCTGCGCGCCGACTGGTAGAAGCACTTGTCGAAGGTCGGGCAGCGGCGGCCCATGCAGTTGCCCGCGTCGCTCTCGACATGCTCCCACACGCTGCGGCGCGGCAACTGCGGCAGCGTGGCCAGCGAGCCGTCGGTGGTCTCGTAGGCCCAGTCCTCGACGAGCTCGAGCGAGTGCTCCTCCTCCTCGCTGTGGCAGATCTTGCCGCGCTTCTCGCTCGCGATGCGCAGGCGGCGCAGCGACATGTAGTTCGCGCGGCCCTTCGCGAGCACGGTGGTGAACTCGTCGGGAATCACCGCCTTCAGAAGCGGCACATCCTTGTCGAAGATCTGCTCCTGCAGCGAGATCGTGTGCGTGCACACCACCACGCGCTCGCGGTGCTCGACGATGCGCCGGATCGCGGGCACGAGGTACGCGAAGCTCTTCCCGACGCCCGTCCCCGCCTCGACCAAGAGGCGTCCGCGCGCCGCGAGGTTCTCCTCGACCGCGTTCGCCATGCGGAGTTGCTCAGGCCGCGACTCGAACGCGCCGATCCGGCGCGCGAGCGGGCTTTCCGCACCCAGAAAGTACTCAGGCATCAACGACACGACGAGAGCGTATCCGCGCCACCGCACCCCGGCGCCCCCGCCGACGCATTCACCATGCGCACCGCCACCGCGCCCGCCGTGCCTGCGATTGCAGGCCACGGCCTCCGCCACCAAGCACCCCGACGCATGACCCTCGGTCCGCCCGCCGTGCCTGCGAAGCAGGCCACGGCCCCCGCGACCAAGCACGCGGGTGGATTCGAACATCGATCGGCCACGCCGATCGATGTCCGCA
>JBJTOV010000050.1:0-3190 GCA_046074745.1 Planctomycetota bacterium
CCGGCCCCTTGGGCGCGACCAGCACCACGCCTAGGTCCTCGCGCGGCGCGATGAACCCGAAGCGGATCGCGAAGCCGTGCACGAAGCCGACCACGGCTCCCTTGGGCAGCGCATCCTCGATCCAGCGCCCCCATGCGGCAGGCTGGGCCTGGTCGGGAAGCGCGACGATGGCCAGGTCGGCCCGAGCGGCGGCCTCGGGAAGGGTCATCGCCTCGAACCCCTCGGCCCGCGCCGCCTCGACTTTCGCGCTGCCCGCGCGTCCGCCGACCACGACCCGAACGCCCGAATCGCGCAGGTTCAGCGCATGGGCGCGGCCTTGGTTTCCGTAGCCGAGAACGGCCACGGTCCGGTCCGCAAGCGGCGCGAGCGGCGCGTCCTGCGGGCCGAGGATGCGGGCGACAGGGGCGGGTGGAACGGGCACGAGCGCGAAGATAGCGCCGATTCGGCCCGCGAGAACCGAGCCGCGGGCGGCCGAGGCCTTCATTTCGTGGAGTTTTCCGCGCAGCGAGCCGATTTCAGGGATGGCCCAATGACGGGCATCCGGCGACCCGCTGGTCCGATGGAAACGAGGCGCGCGATGGCTACGGCGATGTCATGCAGGCAGGTCCTTTCGCTGGTGGCTGCAAAGGCCGAGCAGCGGCGCCATCCGCGCTACGAGGTCGACCCGATGTACACCTCGGTGACGGCGGAACGGACCGATGGCGGCGAGTGCGACATGCACGACCGCGTGAGGTCTGAGGCCAACAGGCTTGAGACCACTCGGCTTGAGACCACTCGGCTTGAGTCGACGAGACTTGAGACAACGCGGCTTGAAGGCCACGCCTACGACATCTCGCTCGGCGGCATGCGCTTCGAACTCGACGAGGCGCTGCCCGCGGGCGCGCGCGTCGCGATCGAGGTCGCGCTTCCCGGCTGCGTGCAGCCGATCCGCGCCACCGCGCGCGTGGTGCGCGTGTTCAGCGCGATCGACGATCCGGGCCCGCGCCGCATGGCGGTCGAGTTCGAGACTTTCCTCGGCGCGTCGCGCGACACGCTGTCGCGCCACATCGCGCAGGGCTGGCTGCGACCTGAGCGCGGCCGAACGGCGCCCCTCGTTCCCTCAGCGCTCACCGCGCCGATCGACGAAGGCCGCGATCTGTTCGGCGATGTCGGCAGCATCGCGGGTTGACGCCTCGCCATCGATGACGAGATCGGCGATCCCTTGGTAGACGGGGCGGCGTTGCCGCGCGACTTCCTCGATCTCCGCCACCACGCCCTTTCCCGTCAGGCTCGGACGGTCGCCCGCGTCGCGGGAAAGGCGCGCAGCCAGCGTCGCAAGGGGCACATCGAGAAACACCACGAGCGCGTCGCCCGACCTGCGCGCGGCGTCGATCAGTTCCCGCGCACCCGGCGCGACGGGGGTGCCGCCCCCGAGCGCGATCACGCGCGCGCGGTCGGCAAGCGCCGCCGCCAGCGCCTCGCGCTCGGCGCGGCGGAACGCAGGCTCTCCGTGGCGACGGAACGCATCGCCCGCCGTCGGTTCGCCAAGGAGCGCCGCCGTGCGGTCGTCGAGGTCGGCGGCTTCGCAGCGCAGGCGCGCGGCCAGCAGTGCCGCCACCGACGATTTGCCCGCGGCGCGAAGGCCTGCGAGCAGCAGGTGGGGTTGTCGGAGGTGTGCGCCCATGTTCTGGCAGCCGTTGTCCCACGCGCCGTGCTTCCGCGCGGTGAGCTTTCACGCGGCCTACGGAGGCTATCGGCAGGCGCGCGCGGAAACGACAAGCGCAAAAAGAGAGGCAGGCGCCGTCGGGCGCCTGCCGTCGTGAGAACGGGTGGATCGGTCAGCGAACCCGGATCGCGCGGCCGAGGCGGCGCTTCGAGTTGATGATCTTGCGGCCCTTGCGCGTCGACATGCGCTTGCGGAAGCCAGTGGCGCGGACCTTCTTGATACGGCTGATCTTGTGCGGATAGTGCATGGTGGGCCTCTGAGGAGGATCGGCAAGACTATCAGAGGTCCCGCCGTCTGGCAAGCCTTGCCGCGCCTGCGGGCCGACTTCGTGGTTTCAGAGGGTTTCCCAAGGTCCGAGGAGCCGTGGACCGATCCATGGGCTAGGTTGTGGTTCGGTTCGAGCGCCGATGCCAGTCCTCCAGCCGCCGCGGCGTTCGCGGCGCCTGGAGCGCCAGCTTCGGCCAGAAAGGGCGGCGCTCCGTGTGCGCCGGAGTTTCATGGACGAGGCGGTTCCGCTCGACGAGGTCGAGCATCGGATTGGTTATCGGTTCACGCAGCGGGTTCATCTCGAACGCGCGCTTGTGCACGCCTCGATCGCGACCACGCGCGTCGAGAGCAACGAGCGCCTCGAGTTTCTCGGCGACGCGATCCTCGGCGCAGTGGTGTGCGAGCATGTCTACCACCGCTTCCCCGAGGCGCTCGAGGGCGACCTCACCAAGGTGAAGTCCGACGCGGTGAGCCGCAAGGTGTGCGCGGAGCTCGCGGTCGAGCTCGGGCTCGCGGCCGCGGTGCGGGTGGGCAAGGGCATGGGCAGCCGCGACGCGCTTCCGCAGTCGATGCTCGCCGCGCTCTTCGAGTCGGTGCTCGGCGCGGTGTATCTCGACGGCGGCATCGAGTCGGCGCGCCAGCTCATCCTGCGCATGCTCGGCGCGCGCATCGAGCGCTCGGCGCGGCTCGGACACCAGCAGAACTTCAAGAGCGTGCTGCAGCAGACGCTGCAGAAGCGCGGGATGGCCGCGCCCGTCTATGTGATTCTCGATGAAAGCGGGCCCGACCACGCGAAGTGCTTCGAGATCTGCGCCGAGGTCGCGGGCCGGCGCTTCGCGTCGTGCAAGGGGCTCAGCAAGAAGGCCGCCGAGCAGGAGGCCGCGCTCGCGGCGCTCGAGGCGCTTGGCTTCGCGCAGCGCTCGGAATCGGGCGAAATCCAGCTCGTCGGCGAAACCGAAGGCGGCGCCGCGGAGCCGGCGAAGGCGGTCGCGCCGGTGAAGCAGAGCACGCCCGCGCCGCAGAGCACGCCAGCGCCGCAGAGCACGCCAGCGCCGCAGGCAACGCCAGCGCCGCAGGCAACGCCCGCGCCGCCTCCCGCGCGCGTCGAACCGCGCTCTGCTTCCGCGCCTCGCGCATCGAAGCGTGTTCCCACGCAAGCCGCCGCCTCGGTGCGCGTGCACATGCTGGCCAAGGAACTGGGGCTCGAGAGCAAGGATG
>JBJTOV010000051.1:0-4459 GCA_046074745.1 Planctomycetota bacterium
TGTCAGCACGCTCGGCAGCATGCAGCGCCGCCAGTTCGTGGCGCCCTACGCCTCGAGCGGCTCGGGCTGGATCTGGAACGACGACGGATACATCGTGACGAACGCCCATGTCGTCGAGAACGCCGAGCGCCTGCAGGTGCAGCTCTTCGACGGCGAGCTGCGCGAGGCCGAGCTCGTGGGCATCGACCTGCGCACCGATGTCGCGGTGATCAAGGTCGCGGGCGGCGGTCTGCACGCCGCGCAGCGCGGCGACTCCGACGCCGTCGAGCAGGGCGACACCGTCTACGCCTTCGGCTCGCCCTTCGACTTCCGCTTCTCGATGTCGAGCGGCATCGTCTCGGGCCTCGGCCGCAGCGCGGGCCTCGACGACATCGACTACGAGAACTTCATCCAGACCGACGCGGCCATCAACCCCGGCAACTCGGGCGGCCCGCTCACCGACATCCGCGGCCGCGTGATCGGCATGAACACCGCGATCGCCACGGGCCGCGGAAACAATGTCGGCCAAGGCCAGTTCGCGGGCATCGGCCTTGCGATCCCGATGACCATGATCGAGTCGGTGGTCACGCAGCTCATCGAGACGGGCGAGGTTCGCAAGGGCTTCCTCGGCGTGTCGGTGGTGCCGCTCGAGCGCGCGCGCCTCGCGGGCATGCGCGACGAATCGATCGACGCGATCCTCGAGCAGTACAAGGGCGACGGCGCGCTCGTCGGTTCGATCGGCGCGGGCTCGCCCGCCGAAACCGCGGGCTTCCGCGTGGGCGATGTCATCATCGCGATCGACGGCCAGCGGATCGCAAGCGACGAGGCCGTGCCCGCCATCATCAGCTCGAAGCGCCCGGGCACCGAGGTGCGCTTCGATGTCTGGCGCCTCGAGGAAGACGGCGGCGCTCGCATCGAGCTCGTCGCCACGCTCGAGGAGCTCGACATGGGCCGCAGCCGCGTGCCGTATCTCGCGTCGTCGCTGCGTCGCCTCGGCGTCTCGGGCTACTCGACAGCCACCGAGGCGCGCGCCCGCGAGCTCGGCGTGCCGTTCCGCCGCGGCGTGATCATCGAGGAGATCCTCGAGGGCTCCGAGCTCGACGGCACGGTCCCCGAGGGATCGGTCATCGTGTCCGTGGCAGACGCGGGCGTCGGCTCGCTCGACGAGCTGCAGACCCGCGTGATGCGCTTCTTCGGCGAGCGCCCGCGTGGTCGCGGCGAGATGGTCTTCTCGGTCGTGGTGCCCGACGGCCGCGTGGTCGTGCTGCGGGTGCCGATCCGCATGTGAAACCCGGCTTTTGCCGCCCGCGCGGGTCGGGTAGCATCGCACGGCCATGGCCGCCTCCTCGAAGTCCGACCAGCCCGTCCTCCTCGAGGTGAAGGACCTCAGGACCTGGTTCCCCATCCGCCGCGGCTTGCTGCAGCGGACGGTCGGCCATGTCAAGGCGGTCGACGATGTGAGCTTCGCGGTGCGCCGCGGCGAAACGCTCGGCCTCGTCGGCGAGTCGGGCTGCGGCAAGACCACGGTCGGCCGCACGCTCTTGCGCCTCATCCCGAATTCGGGCGGCGATGTCCGCTTCGACGGCAAGGATGTGTTCGGCGCCTCGACCCTCGAGATGCGCCGCCTGCGCCGCGAGATGCAGATCATCTTCCAGGATCCGGGCGGCAGCCTGAACCCGCGCATGCGCGTCGGGCGCATCGTGGGCGAGCCGCTCGAGGTGCACGGCATGTGCTCGGGCGACGAGCTGCGCGTGCGCGTCGAGGAACTGCTCGTCCGCTGCGGCCTGTGGAAGCAGGCCGCCGACCGCTACCCGCACGAGTTCAGCGGCGGACAGCGCCAGCGCATCGGCATCGCCCGCGCGCTCGCCCTGCAGCCCCGCCTGATCGTGTGCGACGAGCCCACGAGCGCCCTCGATGTGTCGATCCAGTCGCAGATCCTCAATCTGCTCAGCGACCTGCAGGACGAGATGGGCCTGTCGTACCTGTTCATCTCGCACGACATGGCGGTCATCCACCACATCTGCGACCGCATCGCGGTGATGTACAACGGCAAGATCGTCGAGGAAGGCACGCGCGACGAGATCATCAACGCGCCGAAGCACGAGTACACGCAGGCGCTGCTCTCCGCGGTGCCCGAGGCCGATCCGCGCCGTCGCAAGACGCGCATCAAGCTCGCCAACGCCCGCATGTGACGGGGCTGCTACGCTTCGGCCCATGCAAGGCAGGAAGGCCTTCTGGGCCACGATCGTCATCCTCGCGATCCCGACCGTGCTGATGACGGTCTTCGCCTGGCGCATGGTGGGCGGCGTGCGCGCCGACGCACGCGTCACCGACGCGCGGCTGCGCGAACTCGCCTGGTGCGTGCTCGCCTACGCCGACACGAGCGGCGGTTTCCCCGCGAGCGAGTCGGAACTGCGCGCGTTCAGCGCTTCCGCCGTGCCCGACACGCTCCGCGTTCCCGCGCCCGCGAACGCCGAGCGCCGCTACCCCGCGACCCGAGCCGAGGCCGCGGCGGGCACCGCGGAGCCCACGCCCACCCTCGACCAGTGCCTCGAGTCGATCGAAGTCGAATGGCCGACCGCGCGCGATGTGCAGCCCATCCTGCGCTCGAAGGGCAAGGCCACCCTGCAGGGCACCGCGCCAACCGTGGGCCAGTGGCTGTTCGCCATGGCCGAGCGGCTGCGGGCGGGCTGATTGCCCGCGAAGGCGGTCATCCCCGCGAAGGCGGTCAACCCCGCGCCGGCGGTCATCCCCGCCGCGAAAGGGCCGCCGCCGCCGCGCGCTTCCGCTAGATTTGCCGCATGCCCGAAGCCGCCTCCGCGCCCGTCGCGCCCATCCAGCAGACCCTCCCCGAGACGCCGCTGCGCGATGTCATGGGAGGCGCGAGCCGCTGGACGATCCCGATCCACGAGCACGGCTTCATCGCCTTGGTCGACGCCATGCCGCGGCTCGTGCCCGAGGGCCAGACCGCCGACAGCGCGATCGTCCAGTCGGCGCGCGTCAGCTACGGGCAGGGCACCAAGATGGTCAGCGAGGACCGCGGCCTGGTCCGCTACCTCATGCGCCACCGCCACTCGACTCCGTTCGAGATGGTCGAGTTCAAGTTCCACATCGCGATGCCGATCTTCATCGCGCGCCAGTGGATCCGCCACCGCACGGCCAATGTGAACGAGTACAGCGCGCGCTACTCGATCATGCCCGACCGCTTCTACAAGCCCGATGTCGAGAATGTGCGCAAGCAGTCGAAGTCGAACCGCCAGGGCGGCGACGGACCGATCGACGCGGGCACGGCCGAGGAGTTCCTGAAGCTCCTCGAGAGCGCCGAGGCGAACTACGCGAAGTACCTCGACCTCACCGAACGCGGCGTCGCGCGCGAACTGGCGCGCGCCGTCCTTCCCGTGTCGGTCTACACCGAGTGGTACTGGAAGTGCGACCTGCACAACATCTTCCACTTCCTCTCGCTGCGCATGGATCCGCACGCGCAGATCGAGATCCAGGACTACGCGAAGGCGATGTACGAGCTGATCCGTCCGATCGTTCCCGTCGCATGCGAGGCATTCGAGGACTACCGCCTGAACGCGATGCACCTGACGGGCCTCGAGATCGACGCGATCCGCGCGGGCAAGCCGCTCGCCACCGACAACAAGCGCGAGCAGGCCGAGTGGGAGGCCAAGAAGGCGCGCCTCGGGCTCGGTTGAGCCCGCCACGGCGGCCTAGCGCCGCCGCGCCGCGCGCTTGCGGCTTCCGTGCCGCCTGAACACCGCCTGTGCCTCGGCGTGCGCCTCGGGCGTGGCGCGCAGCGTGAAGATCCGCTCCTGCGCGCGGCGATACGCCTCGCGGTGCGCGACGACCGGCGCGGGGTACTCCTCGCCGATCCTGCAACCGACCATCGACTGGAGCAGCGGTGGCATCTCCGTCGGCTCGGCCAGGTACCCGTCAGGAACCTGCGCGAGCTCGGGCACCCAGCGTCGGATGAACGCGCCCGACGGATCGTGGTCCTCGACCTGCTTGCGCGGCGAATAGATGCGCACCGTGTTGATGCCCGTGGTCGCCGACTGCATCTGCACCTGCGGATAGTGGATCCCCGGCTCGTAGTCGAGGAACTGCCGCCCGAGCCACGGCGCGAAGCCGCGCCAGTCGAGCCACAGGTGGTGGCTTGCGAAGCTGACCAGCATGGCGCGCATGCGGAAGTTGATCCAGCCCGTCGCGACCAGCGCGCGCATGCAGGCATCGATCATCGGATAGCCCGTACGGCCCGTCTGCCACGCGGCCAGCCGCGCGGCCACGACCGCGGGATCGCCGTCCGCACGCAGGGCCTCGGTCGCGCGCGCCATGCAGGCGGTCTCGATCGCCGGCTCGTCCTCGAGCTTCTGGATGAAATGGCAGTGCCACGACAGCCGCGAGACGAAGCTGCGCACCGATCCCGTCCATAGGCGTCGATCGGTGCTCGAGAGCAGGGCATCCGACGCGGGGCCCGGTT
>JBJTOV010000052.1:0-3364 GCA_046074745.1 Planctomycetota bacterium
ATCTCGCCGACGAGGATGATGTCGGGGTCCTGGCGAAGGAAGCTGCGCAGCAGCTTCGCGAAGGTGAGCTCCTGGTCGAGGTTCACCTGGCACTGGATCAGGCCGGCCACATCGTATTCGACGGGGTCCTCGGCGGTCAGGATCTTCACGCCCGGCTCGTTGAGCTCGTTGAGCGCCGCGTACAGCGTGGTGGTCTTGCCCGAGCCGGTCGGGCCCGTGACGACCACGATGCCGTTCGGCTTGTTGATCACCGTGCGCAGCTTCTCGAGGTCGTCGGGGCGCAGGCCGATGCGGTCGAGCGAAAGCTGGACATTCGAGCGGTCGAGCACGCGGAGCACCACCGACTCGCCGAACATCGTGGGAAGCACGGCGACGCGGAGGTCGATCGGGGCCTCGCCGACATGGAGCTCGATGCGGCCGTCCTGCGGAAGGCGGCGCTCGGCGATGTCGAGCTTCGACATGACCTTCACGCGCGACACGAGCGCGGTGGCGATGCCCTTCGGCATCGGAAGCATGTCGTACAGCACGCCGTCGATGCGGTAGCGCACCTTGAACTCGTCCTCGAACGGCTCGAAGTGGATGTCGCTCGCCTTGTCGCGGATCGCCATCATGAGCAGGCTCTGCACGAGCTCGACGACGGCGTTGTCGTTGGCGGCGCTGGTCAGGGTGGCGATGTCGACCGAGTCGCCACGGCCCGACAGGCCGGCGATGGCGGCGCTGCTCGCGGCGGCGGCGGCGGCGGCGCCGAGGTCGCCGCGGCGGCCCGCGTACTTCTCGCGCAGCACCTTGTCGACCTGATCGGCCTTGGCCACGACCGCGGTGACCTTGAACCCGAGCAGCTGCTTCAGGTCGTCGACGGCCTGGAAGTTCTCGGGGCTCTTGAGGACGATGGTGATCTTGCGGGTCGCCGACTCGAACTCGATCGGGATCACGCCGAACGCGGTCGCCGTCTCGGGCTTCAGCGCGTCGATGACCTCCTGCGGGATCTCGATCCCCTCGAGGTTGACGAATCCGAACCCGCGCTGGGCGGCGAGGCCCATCAGGAGGTCCTCGGCCGTGATGTGGCCAAGTTCCACCAGGATGTTGCCGATCATCTGGCCCTTGCGCTCGCCCTGCTGCAGGGTGAGCGCCTCGTGGACCTGTTCGCGGGTCACCTTGCCGAACTTCCGAAGCACTCGCCCAAGGCGCGCGCCCTTCACGGCTGCGATGATCTCGTCGGCTCTCATCGTCGACATGGGTCTATCGATTCCTGCCGCAACTCACGGTCGGTCCGACGCCCCGCGGCGCACCGCGCGCCTCGGAGGCCTGACCTGTGGATTCTGCGTGCCATACGGCGCGCCTGCGCCCCCGCCATGCGGCTTGGAAAGGGCTTTCTGAACGGACACTTGGATTCATGCGGAGCGCTGGCGACGCAGGAACGCGGTTTTGCCTGCGGGCCCCCTCCGGCCCGCAGGATCCGCCTTCAGGGGCGCGCAGCCCCCGCTCACGCTGCATCGTGGTCTTCGTCGAGCTCGGTTCGGCCGATGGTGCCGCCCGAACGGTGGATCTTGTCCTTGAGCTCGCCCGGGTTCTTGCACTTGTCGATGACCTCCTCCGCCGAGACCTTGCCCTCCGAGTAGAGGCGCCACAGGTGGTCGTCGAGGAGCTGCATGCCGAACTTGCGGCCGGTCTGGATGGCCGAGTCGATGCGGAAGGTCTTGTTCTCGCGGATCAGGTTCGAGATGGCGGGCGTGACCACGAGGAACTCGTAGGCGGCCACGCGGCCCGGCTTATCGACCCGCGCGCACAGCTGCTGCGAAAGCACCGAGATCAGCGAGGTCGACAGCTGCACGCGCACCTGCTCCTGCTGGGTCACCGGGAACGCGTCGACGATGCGGTTGATCGTGCTGGCCGCGCCCGAGGTGTGCAGGGTCGCGAACACGAGGTGGCCCGTCTCGGCGGCGCGGATCGCCGACTCGATGGTCTCGAGGTCTCGCATTTCGCCGACGAGGATCACATCGGGGTCGGAGCGGAGCACGCGGCGCAGCGCCTCGGCGAAGGTCGGCACATCCTTGCCGACCTCGCGCTGGTTCACGACCGACTTCTTGTGGTAGTGGTAGTACTCGATCGGGTCCTCGATCGTCACGATGTGGCGGTCGTAGATCTCGTTGATCCAGTTCACCATCGAGGCGAGCGTGGTCGACTTGCCCGAACCCGTCGGGCCGGTCACCAGGAACAGGCCGCGCGGACGGCGGCAGAGCTCGGCGACGATCTTCGGCAGGCCGATCTCGTCGAAGGTGAGCAGCTTGTTCGGGATGAGTCGGAGCACCATCGAGATGTCGCCGCGCTGGCGGAACACCGAAGCGCGGAAGCGCGCCGCGTCGCCGAAGGCGAAGCCGAAGTCGGTGCCGCCCACCTCGGCCAGCTCCTGCTGGTTCTTCTCGGGCGCGATCGACTTCATCAGCGCGGTGCAGTCGTCGCTGTCGAGCACCTTGGTGGCGAGGCTGCGCAGCTTGCCGTGCAGACGGATGGTCGGCGGACGGCCGACCGAGACATGCAGGTCGCTGGCGCCCTGCTTCACGATGGTGTCGAGGAGACGGTCAATCTGGACGGTCGACATGGTTCACTCGCTGAAAGGGCCGCCCTGCGGGGCGGCGTAAAGGTGGTCTGAGCGGTTCAGGACGCGCCGATCTCGGTCGGGCTGAAGCCCTCGATCTGCGCGAAGTTGGCGATCTCGGCGGGCGTGGTCATGCCGCGCAGGATCTTCAGCTTGCCGTCGCCGAGCAGGCTGCGCATGCCGCCGCGGATCGCCGCGGCGCGAAGCTTCGACACGCTCGATCGGTTGAACGCGAGATCGCGGATCTCGGCGTTCATGGTCATCAGCTCGAAGATGGCGCGACGGTCGCGGTAGCCCGTGCCGTTGCACGCCGCGCAGCCGACGGCCTTCATCATGTTGCCGCGCTCGAGCTCCTCGTCGGAGATGTTGACGAGGCGCAGAACCTTGCGGTCGGGGTTGTCCTCGGGCGCCTTGCACTTCTCGCACAGGATGCGCACGAGGCGCTGGCCCATGACCGCCTGGATCGAGCTCGCCACGAGGAACGGCTTCACGCCCATGTCGATCAGACGGGTGATCGCGCTCGGGGCGTCGTTCGTGTGGAGCGTCGAGAACACCATGTGGCCCGTGAGCGCGGCCTGGATGGCGATGTCGGCGACCTCGCGGTCGCGGATCTCGCCGACGAGGATGATGTTCGGCGCCTGGCGCAGCATCGAATCAGGATGGCCGAGAAGGTCAGGCCGATGTGCTCGCGCACCTGCACCTGGTTGATGCCCTTGAACGCGTACTCGACGGGGTCCTCGGCCGTGATGATCTTGCGGTCGGTGGTGT
>JBJTOV010000053.1:0-7903 GCA_046074745.1 Planctomycetota bacterium
GCCTCGGCCTTGCGCGCCTTCTGCTGCGCGCGGCGCTCGCGGAAGAACGCGCGAAGCAGCTCCACGCAGCGGTCGGTCAGCACCCCGCCGTGCATCTCGACGCGATGGTTGAGCCGCGTGTCGCCGGGAATCGCGTAGAGCGTCTCGCAGGCGCCCGCCTTCGGATCGGTGGCTCCGTACACCAGGCGCCCGAGGCGCGCGTTCACGAGCGCGCCCGCGCACATCGGGCACGGCTCGAGCGTGACCGCCATCGAGCAGCCCTCGAGCCGCCACTCGCCGAGCTTGCGCCCGGCCTCGCGCATCGCCACGATCTCGGCGTGACCCGTGGGGTCGGCCGCCGCCTCGCGGTTGTTGGCGGCTTCGGCCAGGATCTCCGCGCCGCGATAGATCACGGCGGCGATCGGCACTTCGCCGGCCTCCGCGGCACGCCGTGCGAGCTGGATCGCGCGCTCCATCATGCGCAAATCCACATCGCCGACGCCCGCGTTCGTTGAACGCACAAGGCGCAGGGAATTCATCATCCTTCTCCGTCTCCGTCGGATGCGCGCGTACTGCTGCCCCGCGCGGTCCTTCTTCGACGCCCCTCGGTTGGAAACGCTGTCAGCCCTTCGGCGCCTCACGACGAGCCGCCTCCGGTCGACGGGTCATCGTCGTCGAGACCGCGGTCGCGCAAGTCGCTCTCCCGGAATGGGCGGGTTTGGCGGTCCGATCGGTCGGGCTGTTCCGTCTGTGCGGCCCCGCGCGACCATCCGCGGACCGAGAACACCCGTCCCTGGCTCACCTTGTGGGCGGGAACGAACACGAGAAGCACGATTCCCAGCTCGTAGAGCAGGGCGAGCGGGACCAGCAGGAGCAGCATCGAGGTCACATCGGGCGGCGTCACCACCGCCGCGATGATGGCCATGATGAAGAGCGCCCAGCGGCGTTTCTCGCGCAGGAGCTTCGGATTCACGATGCCCACCCACCCGAGCAGCAGGATCGCGACGGGCATCTGGAACGCGACCACCGACCCCGCGAGCAGGAGCAGCGTGAACGAGATGTACTCGCTCAGGCGGTACTCCTGCGACACGCCGCCGAGCACGGTGAGCGGGATCTCGAGGATCGCAAGCCGCGGCTTCTCGGGCGGCGGTGGCGTGCCGTCGGACGCTGCGGCCGAGATCGCCTCGGTCGCGGCCTCGGCCAGCCCGAGCACAGCGTTCGCCGTGACCTTCTGCACGGGCACCGCGACGCGCAGCACCTGGTCCTTGGCGGCGATCCACGCCTGGCCGGCCGTGGGCGCGGCGGGGTCTTCGTCGAGCACGGGAAACGCAATCGGTGCCGCGGGCGCGGGCACCGAACGGTCGGGGGCCACGGCGTCGGGGGCCACTGCGTCGGGAGCCTCCACGGTCCGCGGCTGCGCGGCGCCGAACCCAACGAGGAAGAGCAGCGTGAGCGGAAGTACGATCCAGTAGAAGAGCGCCACCGCGCACACGGTCAGCACCGAGGACAGCGGGGTGAGGAAGTACACATACCGCCGCTCGTTGATGAAGAGGCCCGGCTCGATGAACTTCCACAGCTGGTAGAGCAGCCACGGCGCGCTGATCGACAGTGCGGCGACCACCGCCAGCTTCATGTCGGTCGTGATGGTCTCGGCGGGAGAGAGGGCGGTGATCTTGAACGCCTGGCCGTTCGCCCGCTGCGCCGCCTCGAGGGGGGCGATCAGGATATCGCGGATGTACGACGCGACCATGAAGAACCCGATCGCCAGCGGCAGCGGCACGATCAGTGCCTTGAACAGGCGGCCGCGGAGCTCGTGGAGGTGCTCTCCGAAGCTCATGGTCGCGCCGTCCTGGATGGGCTGGTCGCTCGGACTCATGGAAGGACGAGTGTACGGGAGCCGCATGCCCGATACGCTGCGGCCGTGCTCGACACCCATTGCCACCTGACCTTCCCCGAGTACGAGGGCCGCGTGGCCGCGGTGCTGGCCGACGCGCGCGCCGCGGGCGTGCGGGGGGCGATCACCATCTCGACCACGACTTCCGACGCGGTGCGCGCGTTGGCGCTGGCGCGGGCCCACGAGGGCCTGTGGTGCTCGGCGGGGGTTCACCCGCTCTACTCGGACGAGCCCGCCGACTGGGAGTCGATGCGCGAGGTCGGCCGCGACGCGAAGTGCGTGGCGTGGGCGAACTCGGCCTCGACCGGCACTACGCCGAGCCTGCGCAGGAGGTCCAGCTGGCGCGGCTCGAGGAGCAGCTCGGCCACCTCGCCCGCTGGCACCGCGAGGAGCCCTCGATCGCGAAACCCGTCGTCATCCATTGCCGCGAGGCGTTCGACGAGCTGCTGCCCATCCTGCGCGCAAGCGGCCTCGACCCCGAGCGGTTCGTGTTCCACTGCTTCACGGCGGGGCCGCGCGAAATGCGGCTCCTGCTCGATTTCGGGGCATCCGTGTCGTTCACGGGGGTGGTGACCTTCCGAAACGCCCGCGAAACCCGCGAAGCGGCGCGGATTCCGCCCCTCGGGCGGATCATGGTCGAGACCGACGCCCCGTTCCTGACGCCCGAGCCGCATCGGACGGTGCGGCCGAACGAGCCGAAGTTCGTGGTGCATGTGGCCGACGCCCTTGCCGACCTGCGCGGTGAGCCGCGAGAAGCCGTGGCTGCGGCGGTGTCTGCGAACGCACAATCGTTCTTCAAGCTCGGCTCGCCAGCCGCTGGCGCGCGCCCCCTCGGCGACCATTCACGACCCGTCCCAACCCAACCCGATAACGCGAATCCCCTCCCTCGGGGTGTTTGACGGGCTTTCCCGTCGGACCTACGATGGCGGAATCGACTTCGTGAAATTTGTCACGAAGTCACAAGTCAGTCCCCTCGTCCGCACCCCGCGGCCGGGCGTGAGTCGCGGAACGGGTCGCGCAGCGTGAGCCGCACGAGTCGTCCTCGCAGTCAGCAGTCGCCATTGGAGCTCTTCCTCAGATGAGCAGGTTCCTCTTCCCCAAGTGGTCGAATCTCCTGTTGCCGACCATCATCCTGTCGGGCGCGATCATTCCGCTCTACGCGGTGTTCTTCGTGGCCTATGGCTTCAGCCCGAAGACGCTCGAGGTCGGCTACCAGCCCGAGCAGCCCGTGCCGTTCAGCCACGCGCTGCACGCCGGCGAGCTCGGCATGGACTGCCGCTACTGCCACACTTCGGTCGAGAAGGGCGCGCACGCTTCGGTGCCCGCCACGCATACCTGCATGAACTGCCACACGCAGGTCCGCCCGCAGATCCCCAAGCTCGCCAAGGTGCGCGAAAGCTACGACACGGGCCTGCCCGTCGAGTGGACGCGCATCCACAAGCTGCCTGACTTCGCGTACTTCGACCACAGCGCGCATGTGAACCGCGGCATCGGCTGCGTCACCTGCCACGGCCGCATCGACACGATGGAGGTCGTCTACCAGAAGTCGCCGCTCTCGATGGGCTGGTGCCTCGAGTGCCACCGCAACCCCGAGCAGAACCTGCGGCCCGTCAGCGAGATCACCAACCTCGGGTGGGACCAGCAGACCGAGCTGAGCGCCGACGAGCGCAAGGCGCTCAAGGACAAGTTCCACATCAACCCGAGCGAAGACTGCTCGACCTGCCACCGCTGAGCACTGGAACCGACATGCATCAATCACGCACTGGTTGCGACAACGGCAGTTCGAACGGCACCGACGCGAAGTTCGCGCGCGCGGAGTACTGGCGCAGCGCCGAGGACCTCGAGAAGACGCCCGAGTTCCGCGAGATCATGGCCAACGAGTTCGGCCCGAACGCGCAGGAACTGGCTTCGGGCGACGAGCGCCGCACCTTCATCAAGCTCATGGGCGCGGGCTTCGCGCTCGCGGGCCTGGCCGCGTGCCGCCGCTGGCCCGAGACGAAGATCGTGCCGTTCGCGCAGGGACAGGCCGGCCGCACCGCGGGCGTGCCCGTCCACTACGCGACCTCGGTCGAGGCGATGGGCGTGGCGTGGCCCGTGCTCGCGAAGAGCTACGACGGCCGCCCGATCAAGCTCGACGGCAACCCGCGGCTGCCCTTCGCGGCCGGATCGAACAGCGTGATCCAGTCGCGCGTGCTCGAGCTCTACGACCCCGATCGCAGCCGCTCGATCACCAAGCAGGGCGCCGCCAGCACCTGGACCGCGTTCGCGGGCTGGTGCGGCGAGGCCGCCACGCGTTTCAAGGCGAACCAGGGCGCGGGCCTCGCGGTCCTCGTCGACACCAGCTCGAGCCCTTCGCTCGAGGACATGAAGTCGCGCTTCCTCGCGCTCTACCCGAAGGCGTGGTGGGGCTCGTGGGACGCGGCCGCCACCGACGGCGGCGTGCAGGCGCTCGGCGCCGCGCGCGCGCTCACCTTCGCCGAGAAGGCGAAGACGATCCTCGTCCTCGACCACGACTTCCTCGGCTGCCCGCGCTGCAGCGTGTCGAACTCGTACGGCTGGGCCAAGGGCCGCCGCATCGAGTCGACCGACCCCGCGAAGCAGACGCAGTCGCGCATGTATGTCGCCGAGCCGTCGCTGACGGTGACCGGCATGAGCGCCGACGAGCGCTTCGCGCTCAAGCGCAGCGATGTGGCGGTGTTCGCCGCGCTCGTCGCCAGGGAGCTCGGCGTCTCGGGCGCCGACGCGCTCGCCGCGTCGCCGCGCGCGGGCCAGCTGCTCGACGCGCATGGCAAGGAAGTGTTCGCGCAGCTCGTGGCCGACCTCAAGGCCTCGGGCCGCGATGCGCTCGTCGTGTGCGGCAATGTGCAGGAGCCCGCGGTCGTGGCGCTCGCCGCCGCGATGAACGCGAAGCTCGGCGCGGTCGGCAACACGGTCGTCTATGTGCAGGGCCCCGCCGCGGGCGGTGGCGCGAACATCAAGGCGCTCGCCGACGCGCTCGGCTCGGGCGCCATCGAGACGCTCGTCGTCCTCGGCGGCAACCCCGCCTACGACGCGCCCGCCGACCTCGACTTCGCCGCGAAGATGTCGAAGGCGAAGGAGGTCGTGCACCTCTCGTTCTACGCCAACGAGACCTCGAAGTCGTCGGCCTGCACCTGGCATGTGCCCGCCGCGCACAGCCTCGAGTGCTGGGGCGACGGCCGCGCGATCGACGGCACCATCACCGTGCAGCAGCCGCTGATCCTGCCGCTCGTCGATGTCGAGCAGGGCGGGCGCAACGCGCTCGAGGTGCTGGCCGCGCTCACGGGCGACGAGCAGTCGTCGAGCTACGAGATCGTGCGCCGCGCGCACATGAAGGTCAGCGGGCTCTCGGGCACCGCGTTCGAGTCGTGGTGGAGGCAGAACCTTGACCGCGGCTATGTCGAGGGCACGGCGGCCAAGTCGGTCGCGGCGCCGTCGGTCGATGTCGCGGGCGCGTGCGCCTCGGCGGCCGCCGCCGCGGGCGACGGCTTCGAGGTCGCGTTCCTCTTCGACGCGAAGGCCGCGGGCGGCCACTTCGGCAACATCGGCTGGCTCCAGGAGCTTCCCGACCCCGCCACCAAGATCACCTGGGACAACGCGCTCCTGCTCGCGCCGAAGACCGCGCGCGAGCTCGGCGTGAAGTCGGGCGACATGCTCAAGGTCAGCGTCGGCGCGATGTCGATGGAGGCCGCGGCGTGGGTGCTGCCCGGCCACGCGGAGGGCTGCGGCTCGATCGCGCTCGGTTACGGCCGCGGCGAGGCGGGCGGCCGCATCGCCGCGGGCGCGGGCTTCAACGCCTATGCGATCCGCGCCACCTCGGGCATGGGCATGGCCAAGGCCTCGGTGTCGAAGACGGGCGCGGACTATGTGTTCGCCCACACGCAGGACCACGGCGCCGCCGACGCGGCGATCGCCAGCGTTCCCGCCGACGGCATCCAGGAGCGACTGCCCGCCCTCGTGCGCGAGTCGAGCCTGAAGAACTACCAGTCGCACCCCGACTTCGCGCGCCATGTGGGCCATGTCGCCCACCGGCTCTCGATGTGGGAGGAGTCGAACCTCGACGGCGCCCGCCACCGCTGGGCGATGACCATCGACCTGTCGGCCTGCACGGGCTGCAGCGCGTGCGTGATCGCCTGCCAGGCGGAGAACAACATCCCCGTCGTCGGCAAGGCGATGGTGAAGCGCGGCCGCGAGATGCACTGGCTGCGCATCGACCGCTACTTCAAGGGCAAGAACGCCGACACGCCGTCGGGCTTCGCCGTGCAGCCCATGACCTGCCTCCACTGCGAGAACGCGCCGTGCGAGCAGGTGTGCCCCGTCGCCGCCACCGTGCACGACGAGCAGGGCATCAATGTGATGGTCTACAACCGCTGCATCGGCACCCGCTACTGCAGCAACAACTGTCCGTACAAGGTGCGCCGCTTCAACTTCTTCGACTACCAGAAGCGCGCCCCGAGCCGCGAGGAAGGCTTCCTCAAGGTCGAGCCCGAGTACTACAAGGACATCCCCGACGCGAGCTACGCGATCACCGACGCGCCCGCGGCCACCAAGCGCCTGCAGTTCAACCCCGAGGTCACGGTGCGCTCGCGCGGCGTGATGGAGAAGTGCTCGTTCTGCATGCAGCGCATCCAGGAGGCCAAGATCCGCGCGAAGAACGCGTGGGCGCAGGCCGGCGGCACCGACAGCGGGCGCCCCGACTGGGCGGTCGCCGACGGCGCGGTGGTCACCGCCTGCCAGCAGGCGTGCCCGACGCAGGCGATCTCGTTCGGCGACCTCAACGACAGGACGAGCCGCGTGGCGCAGCTGGTGAAGAGCAAGCTGAGCTACGACCTGCTCGAGGAGCTCAACACGAAGCCGCGCGTGAAGTACCTCGCGCGCGTCAAGAACCCCGCACTCGACCACTCCCACGACGACCACGGCCACGATCACGGGCATGATCACGACCATGACCACGGCCACGACCACGCCCACTGATCCGGAGCGCAAGCGATGACGACGCTCTCACATGACACCAACCTCGGCCGCGTGACCGACAACACGGTCGACCGGCCAGGCGAGCGCGCACCGCTCGTCCTGAACATGAACACCTTCGGCGAGGTGACCGCGACGGTCTGCCGCGTGAACGAGGCGCAGAAGGCGCCGTTCGCGTGGTATGTCGCGTTCGCCGCCGCGCTCGGCCTGCTCAGCCTGCTCGGCCTGTGCATCACCTACCTGATCTTCACGGGCGTCGGCGTGTGGGGCCTCAACAACCCCGTCATGTGGGCCTACGACATCACGAACTTCGTGTTCTGGGTCGGCATCGGCCACGCGGGCACGCTGATCAGCGCGATCCTCTTCCTGTTCCGCCAGAAGTGGCGCACGGGCATCAACCGCTTCGCCGAGGCGATGACGATCTTCGCGGTCATCTGCGCGGGCACCTTCCCGGGCATCCATGTCGGCCGCGTGTGGTTCGCGTACTGGCTGTTCCCGATCCCGAACCAGATGGAGATGTGGCCGCAGTTCCGCTCGCCGCTCCTGTGGGATGTGTTCGCGGTCTCGACCTACTTCACCGTGTCGCTCCTCTTCTGGTACACGGGCATGGTCCCCGACCTCGCGACGCTGCGCGACCGCGCCAAGGGCAAGGTGCAGCAGCTCGCCTACGGCATGTTCGCGCTCGGCTGGCGCGGCTCGAACCGCCACTGGCACCGCTACGAGCGCGCGTACCTCCTGCTCGCCGCGCTGTCGACGCCGCTCGTCCTCTCGGTGCACTCGGTCGTGTCGTTCGACTTCGCGACCTCGCAGCTCCCCGGCTGGCACACCACCATCTTCCCGCCGTACTTCGTCGCGGGCGCCATCTTCAGCGGCTTCGCCATGGTGGTCACGCTGGCCGTGCCCGCGCGCGAGCTGTTCGGCCTGAAGGACCTGATCACGCTGCGCCACCTCGACAACATGAACAAGGTCATCCTGGTGACCGGGTGCATGGTCGGCTACGCGTACTCGATGGAGTTCTTCATCGCGTGGTACTCGGGCGCG
>JBJTOV010000054.1:0-10392 GCA_046074745.1 Planctomycetota bacterium
CGGCCATCGGACCGCTGTTCGCCGCCGCGCGCGCGGCACCCGTCGGGGGCGCCGAGCTCGAGTTCACCGTGCTCGGCTCGTCGAGCGCGGGCAACGCCTCGGTGCTTCGCGTGCGCGAGGGCGCGCATGAGCGGCAGATCCTGATCGACGCGGGCCTGTCGCCGCGCATGACGCGGGGCCGCATGGCCGCGCTCGGACTCGACTTCGCGCGCACCACCGAGATCCTGTTCACGCACTTCGACCACGACCACGCGCGCGACGGCTGGGGCCGCGTGGCGCGCGAGACGGGCCTCGCCCTGCGCTGCGCGCGCCGCCACTTCCGCCAGGCGATCGCGCGCGGTTACCCCGAGGCGAACCTCGCGTGCTTCGAGTCGGACGGCGGCGCGCTCGACCTCGGGCCCGTGCAGGCCGCGGCCTGCGAGAACCCGCACGACGACGGCGCGACGGTCGCGTTCCGATTCACCGCCGCCGCGGGCTCGCTCGGGTTCGCCACCGATGTCGGCCGCGTGTCGCGGCGCCTCGTCGATGCGCTGCGCGGCGTCGACCTCCTCGCGATCGAGTCGAACTACGACCCCGTGATGCAGCGCGAATCCGCGCGTCCCGCGCAGCTCAAGCACCGCATCATGGGCGGACGCGGGCACCTCTCGAACGAGGAGTGCCTGTCGGCCGTCCGCGAGATCGCGTTTCCCGACGAACCCGCGCACATCGTGCTTCTCCATCTTTCGCGCGAGTGCAACCACCCCGATGCGGTGCACGCGCTGTGGCGCAGCGCGTCGCCGTCGCTCGCAGGGCGGCTCGTGCTCGCGCAGCCCTTCGACCCGATCGCGCCGATCCGCCTCGGGGGCGCGGCCCCGTGAGCGACCTGCGACCGGAGCCGCTCGAGCCGATCGCGTGGACCGCGCTCGTCGCGCGCTGGGCCGCGGTCGCGCAGGCAAGCCGCGCGCTCGCGCGCATCGACCCGCGGCTGGCCGCGTCGGTCGCACCGCTCATCGCGGTCGAGGCGAACACGGCGGCGCTCGGCGAACTGCACGCCCTCGCGCCCGCCGAACGGCCGCACGCGCGCGCGCTGGCCGAGGTCTCGATCCGCCGGTCCGCGCAGGAGCTCGACCGCCTGTGGCCCGACGAAGTGTGGCCCGACGAGATCTCCGCCGCCTTCGCCGCGGCGGAACGCGCGCTGCGCCTCGCGCCCTACGCGGGGCTCGCCGAACTCGTCGTCTCGGGAAGCGCCCCCCTCGAGGTGCCCGACCTCGGCCTCGGCTTCGATCCCGACGACCCCGCCACGCACGCGGGCATGCTGGCCGCGATGCCCCCCGGCACGGTCGCCATGCCGGGCGAACCCGTCGCGTGGTGGACGGGCCGCCCTGCCCCGCGCGCCTCCGCAAGCGCCGACGCGATAGGGCTTTCCCTGCGCACCCCCGCCGAGCCCCGCCAGGTCTACCGCGGCCTCGACGAGCGCGGCCGATTCACCGAGGACATCGTGGCGTCGGTCGAGGACGAGGTGCTCGCGGGCCTGCCGCTCCTCGTGCCGCTCGCCGCCGACGGGCGCGGCATCGGCCGCTTCCTGCACGAGCGCGGCGCGTGGGCCGCCATGCAGCGCGCGGCGCTCGCGGGGCGCGACGCGCTTCCCGTGCGGCACGGCTGAGCGCGCGCGGCGCGTTTTCCGAGCACCCCTCGCGCCGCGCCTCCGCTACCCTCCGAACCCCGATGTCCGACGCGCTCACCCATGAATGCGGGCTCGCCTTCGTCCGGCTGCGCAAGCCGCTGTCGTGGTTCCAGCGCGAGCGCAAGGACCCGCTCTGGGGCCTGCGCAAGCTCTACCTGCTCATGGAGAAGCAGCACAACCGCGGCCAGGACGGCGCGGGCATCGCGTGCGTGAAGTTCGGCATGCCCGCGGGCGACGGCTTCATCGAGCGCGACCGCACGGCGAAGCGCAACCCGATCGAGCGGCTGTTCGACGACGCGCTCGCGCCCGCCGCGCGCATGGGCGAGGAACAGCTCCTCGCGCTGTCCGAGACCGACCTCAAGCGCCGCTTCAAGATGCTCGGCGAGGTGCTGCTCGGGCACCTCCGCTACGGCACGCACAGCGGCCGCACGAGCTCGATGTGCCACCCGTACCTGCGGCTCGCCAACAGCGAGAGCCGCTCGCTCGCGCTCGCGGGCAACTTCAACCTGACGAACTCCGCCGAGCTGTTCGCGAAGCTCGTCGAGTACGGGCTGCATCCCGTGGGCGACAGCGACACGGGCGTGGTTCTCGAGAAGCTCGCGTACTTCCTCGACCGCGAGCACGCGCAGCTCGAGAACTCGATGGGCGAGGGCTCGTTCATGGGCCTCTCGGGCCGCGAGCTCGCCGAGCAGATCTCGCTGCAGCTCGACATCGCGCGCATCCTGCGCCGCGCCAGCGAGCGCTTCGACGGCGGCTATGTCTTCGCGGGCCTGCTCGGGAACGGCGACAGCTTCATCTGCCGCGATCCCGCGGGAATCAGGCCCGGATTCTTCCTCGTGCGCGACGACTGCATCGCGGCGGCCAGCGAGCGCGCGGCGCTGTCGACGGTGTTCGACACCGACCCGCGCGACATCGAGCCGATCCCACCCGGGCATGTCCTCGTGATCAAGCGCGACGGCGGCTACGCGCTCGAGCGCTTCGCCGAGCAGATGCCGCTCCGCCAGTGCACCTTCGAGCGCATCTACTTCTCGCGCGGCAACGATCCCTCGATCTACCGCGAGCGCAAGCAGCTCGGCCGCAACCTCGCGCCGCGCGTCACCGAGCTTCTCGGCGGAAGCACCGACCGCGCGGTGTTCGGCTTCATCCCGAACACGAGCGAGACCTCGTACCTCGGCCTGCTCGAGGCGCTGCACGAGATCCGCCAGCGGCGCGCCGCCGACGAGATCTGGCGGCTCGTCCAGTCGGGCAAGGCCACGCACGAGGCGATCCGCAAGGCGCTCGAGGGCCGCGTGCGCGGCGAGAAGGTCGCGCACAAGGACCAGCGCCTGCGCACCTTCATCACGCACGACGCGGCGCGCAAGGACCTCGTCAACCACATCTACGATGTCACGCGCGGCACCGTGTACCCCGACGACACGCTGGTCGTGGTCGACGACTCGATCGTGCGCGGCACCACGCTGCGCGAGTCGATCATCACCATGCTCGCGCGGCTCAACCCCGCGCGCATCGTGGTGGCGAGCGCGTCGCCGCCCATCATGTACCCCGACTGCTACGGCATCGACATGAGCCAGCTCGGCCGCTTCATCGCGTTCGAGGCGGCGGTGTCGCTCGCGCGCGAGCGCGGCGTGGCGGGCGTGCTCGACGAGGTCGAGGCGAAGTGCCGCGAGCAGAAGGACCTCGAGCCTGCGCGCATGCGCAACCATGTCGCGCTCCTCTACGGGCTGTTCACGCTCGGCGAGATCGAGGGCAAGGTCGCCGAACTCATCCGCTCGAAGTCGCTCGAGTGGCCGGGCGAGATCAAGGTCGTCTACCAGTCGGTCGAGGGCCTGCGCGCATCGATGCCCGACCACACGGGCGACTGGTACTTCACGGGCCAGTACCCGACGCCCGGCGGTTATCGGGTGCTGAACACCGCGTACCTCAAGTGGCGCGCGGGCGACGACGGCGCCCGGGCCTATTGAACGCGCCGGCCGACGCCCCGCACGCCGCCGCAACCCTTGACGGCTGCGGGCATTTCCGTTCTACTTGTCCGTTCCCCACACGGGTCGGCGCGCGCGTGCGCACCGGCGTCTCACGACACCCGTGGCCCCTGCGGCCACGGCAACCTGCAGGAAACAGAACGCATGTCCCGCTATCTCGGTCCGAAGGTGAAGCTCTCGCGCAAGGTCGGCGTGCCCATCGCCGACACCCCGAAGCACACCTCGAAGCGCCAGCTCAATGTGCCTGGCGTCCATGGCTTCCGCGCCCGTCGTCAGAAGGACTACGGCATCCGCAAGGATGAGAAGCAGAAGCTCCGCTTCCACTACAACGTGCTCGAGAAGCAGTTCCGCCGCTATCTCGAGGAGGCAGGCCGCCGCCCCGGAAACACCGGCGAAGTGCTGCTGCAGCTCCTCGAGCAGCGTCTCGACAATGTCCTCCGCCGCGCGGGCTTCTGCCGCACGGTGTGGGGCGCCCGCCAGCTGGTCGTGCACGGCCACGTGCGCGTCAACGGCCAGAAGGTCGACCGTCCGTCGTTCTCCTGCTCGATCGGCGATGTGGTGACGATCAAGGACAAGCTCCACAAGCTCTGCCGCGAGCAGATGGAGTCGATCCCCGGCCACCAGACCCCGGGCTGGATCGCCGTCAACCCCGCCGAGCTTTCGGTGAAGGTCGTCGCGCGTCCGACCTCGGACCAGGTGCCGTTCGATGTGAACACCAACCTGATCGTCGAGTTCTACCGCTGATCCGACGGGGCCCTTCGCTTCCGGCTGAAGGAATCCCCCGCTTCACCCGATAGATCCCCCCACGAGGCCGGAGCACACGCTTCGGCCTCGTTTCTTCGAGGCAAGACCGAGTCCAAGGCCAGAGTCCGGGTTCCGCGCGCGGGTTCCATCCCCCGCCCGGTTCCGCTAACCTTCCCAACGCCATGCTCAAGCTGCTCCGTCAGTACAACCAGTGGATCCTCGTGGTCGGCGGCGTCCTGCTGATGATCGCGTTCCTCATGCCTTCGACCATCGAGAGCTGCGCGCGCTCGAGCGGCGCCTCGGGCAGCACCTGGGCGACCTACGGCGGCGGAAGCACCGTGACGGGCGCGGATTACGAGCTCGCGCAGCAGGAGCTGCGCGTGATCGACACGCTGAAGGGCCAGACCTCGTACCAGATGCTTCAGCGACTCGGCGCCACCGAGAACCCCGCGCACTGGTGGCTTCTGGTGCACGAGGCCACGAACGCGGGCCTCGTGGGCGGCACGGGCGACGGCGAGGCCGCGCTTTCGGTGCTCGCCTCGGGCGGAACCGTGAGCTCGAACCAGGTCGCGTTCAACATCGCCAAGGCCTCGGGAACGAACCCCGACATCGTGGTCGGCACGCTGTCGAAGCTGCAGGGCGTGCTGCGCCTCGTGTCGCTCACCCGCAGCGTCGACCGCGTCAGCGACCGCCGCCTCGAGCAGTCGGTGGCCAAGGCGCTGCTCGGCGTGTCGGGCGATGTGGTCGTGATCGACGCACGCAAGTCCGACCGCATCGAGGCGCCCGCGCCGAGCGAGGACGCGCTCAAGTCGCTGTTCGACAAGTTCGCCGACAAGGCGGCTCCCGCCGCGCCCGGCATGGACAACTTCGGCTACCGGTCGCCCGACCGCTTCAAGCTCGAGTGGCTGAAGATCTCGAAGGCCGCGGTGGCCGCGAGCGTCGCGGGTTCTCCCGAGCTCGAAACGCTCGCGCTCAAGAAGCGCTTCGCGCAGGACCCCGCCAAGTACGCGGGCGCCGCCGTGTCGCCCGCGTTCGCCGATTTCGAGGCGACGGTGCGCCAGAAGACGACCGACGAGCTCGTCGCCGCGCGCATGAAGGAGATCTCGAAGTTCGCGTCCGACCAGCTCGGTCTCGCGCAGCGCACGCTGAAGCGCGAGGGCGCGTACTTCGACCTGCCCGCGGACTGGTCGGCGAAGATGCCGTCGCTTCTCGACCTCGCGACCGCGGTCGGCGAGGAGTACAAGATCGAGATCCCCGCGTACCAGCCGTCGGGCGACGCGTGGATGACCGCGAAGGAGCTCGAGGCCATGCCCGTGCTGCCGTTCGCGACGACCGACCGCTTCGGCGCACCCGTGCGCCTGCAGCAGCTCGTGGTGGGCGCGAAGGAGCTTTCGTCGCCCGATGTGAACGCGCCGTTCCAGCTGAACATCGCGAGCCCCGCCATGACCGATTCGGCGGGCGACGCGTACTTCGTGCGCATGATCGCCGCCGAGAAGTCGGCGCCCGCCGCCGACCTCGCGTCGGTGCGCGGCGAGGTCGAGCGCGACGCGAAGAGCGTCGAGCGCTTCAAGTGGCTCGAGCAGAACGAGGCGCAGATCCTCCAGCAGGCTGCGACCGAGGGCATCCGCGCCGTGGCCGATCGCTTCGCGGTGGCCGTCGAGTTCGGCAAGGAGATGCGCGAGGCGCAGGAGGGCGCGATCTCGATCGGCTTCCGCTTCCCGAACCCGATCCCCGGGCTCTCGTCCGACATGAAGGCGCTCTCGAAGATGGTCGAGAAGGCCGCGAAGCTGCCGCTCACCGCCGACATGGCCACGATTCCCGCCGCCGACCGCACCTTCGCGATCCTGGCGCCCGACAGCATGTCGCTCCTGCTCGTGCAGGTGACCGACCTCGCGCCGTGCACCGCGGAGAAGTACCGCAAGCTCGCGACCACCAGCCAGAACCTGGCGGGCGTGGTGCGCGACGAGTCGACGGTGATCGACGACTCGAAGGTCTTCTCGTACGACGCGCTCGCCGAGCGCAACAAGTTCAAGCCGTCGCGCGCCGAAGAGGACGCCGAGGGCGCGACCGCCGACGCCTCGTCGGCCGGCTGAGCCGCGAGCAACGGGAACCCACGATGAGCACGACCACCGAGGCGCTGCCCCTGATCAAGTTCGAGGATTTCGCGAAGCTCGACCTTCGCGTCGCGACGGTGCTCAGCGCCGAGCCGCACCCGAACGCCGACAAGCTGCTGAAGATCCGCCTCGACGACGGCACGCCCGAGGGCCGTCAGGTGTGCGCGGGCATCCGCGCGTGGTACGACCCTGCGTCGCTTGTCGGCAAGCAGGTGGTGATCGTGGCCAACCTCGAGCCGCGTCAATTGCGCGGCGAGGCGAGCCAAGGCATGATCCTGGCGGCGAGCGACCTGAAGCCGCTCGCCGACGGCGCGGCGCCGAGCGGCGAGGCCAAGCCCGGTGCGGACGAGCGCGATGTGGTGGTGCTCACGGTGCAGAAGCCGGTCAAGGCTGGCTCGCGCGTGAGCTGAACCGCGGCGCTTCTTTGGAAGCCGACTCGCGATTGAGAATCGAGGCCCGAGACTTGAGGCCGGAACTTGAGACTTGGGCTCTGAGACTTGGGCTCTGAGACTTGGGCTCTGAGACTTGGGCTGTGAGACTTGGGCTTTGAGACTTGGGCTTTGATGCTTGGGCTTTGAGACTTGGGCTTTGACCCTCGAGATCCGACTCTCGCGGTTCGTCTAGCGGGTTCCCGCGCCTGAAGTTCCGGTCCCTACAGCTCTTCGTCCTCTGGGCGCATGGTCGGGGTCGGCTGTCCGCCCGACGCTTGGTCGTCCACGCGCTCCTGTCGCGTGACCTCGGCGTCGTGGATGCGCCAGCCCTCCCTGCCTGCGGCCACCGTGAATCGGCCGTCGTACTCGTTCGTGCGGTCGTGAGAGTGACCCCAGTGGGTCACGCGGCCGTCGACCTGCCAGGTCGCCTCGACCGTGAACGCCTGCTCGGCGCGGCCATCGACCTCGAGCTCGCCCTGCGAAATCACGCGCGTGGCGATCGGCCGCACCAGAACCACGCGGCTGATGGCGCCGCCCTCCTCCTCCATCACGAGCGCGCGCCGTACGCCGAGGTAGGTCTCCTCGAGCAGCTCCCCCGACACGCTTCGCGCGAGCGCGTCGTAGACCGCGCCCTCGGCCTCGTAGTCGAAAGCGCGGTAGATGTTCGCCTGCAGCGACTCGAATGTGGCGGCGGCGGCCGCAGGCGCGAGCGCCTCGGGGGCACGCGTGCCAAGCGAGAGCGCCGCGGGGGTCGAGGGGCGGATCACGATCACGATGGCCCCCGCCACCACTCCGGTCGCAAGCGCGTGGATCGGCCGACGACGGGCGATGGCCGCGGCAGCGAACGACACGATGAACACGACGACGGCGAGCGTCGCCCACCCGGGCACGAGCGGGCGCGGCGCGGGCGGCGCAGGCACGCGCTCGAGGCGCGCGTCGATGCCGCCCGTGGGCGCGTGCCAGGTGAACTCGGGCTCGGCGCGCGTGAAGAGCACCTGCGAACGCAGGCCGAGGGCGGACCATTCGGCGGCGATCTCGAGGGGCGGCTTCGTGGCGAGGATCGAGAGCAAGTCGGGCGGATAGGCGGGCCACACCACCGAGATCGTCTGCGGCGGCGACTTGACGGGGAACGAGAGGTCGAACGAGACCTTGCGCAGCCCGCGCCAGCCGCTCAGCGGGAAGAGCGGCAGAAGCACCTCGTCGGGGTCGTTGGTCGCGAGCTTCGACAGCACGGGCGTCACGCGGACGCCATCGATGGTGACGGGCATCTGCTCGGCGAAGTACTGCTCGAGGCGCGGGGCGAGCACGGGCAGTTCGGTGGGTGCGAGGCGCTCGGGGTCCTCGCGCGGCGCGTCGACCATCCAGTCGAGGAACACGAGGTTCATCGAGATCTCGGCGACGAAGGCGGATTCGTCGAGACGAAGGCGGAGGTCGACATGCGGGCCGTCCTGCGGGTGTCGCAGCGCTTCCGTTTCACCGAGTCGGGATGCAATCGCGCCGTCGGGAGCGGCGTTGACGCGCGATTCCGCTGCTTCGAGGGCGATTCGGGGCGTCGGGAGCGAACCCGCGGCGGACGCCGTGGTAGAAATGCCCCACACGGCCGCGCAGACCGCGGCCAAAGCAGGAGACCTCCATGCCCGGCACGCCGCTCTCGCGCTTCCTGATCTCGTCGCTGATGGCGGGGTCGATCGCATCCGCCCTCATTGTCGCGACTCCGCGCGCGCTTGCACAGGAGACCTCGGCCCCCGCCCCCGAGGCCACGACGGCCCCTGCTGCGGAGGCGCCCAAGAAGCTCCACGAGGTGATCGCGGCCGCCGACCCCATGGTCCAGGCGTTCAACGAGCACCTCACCATCCTCGCAAGCCCGTGGATGGAAGGCCGCCTGCCCGGCACCCGCGGCATGGAGCGGGCCATGGACTACATGGAGGACCAGTTCGTCAAGGCGGGACTGCTGCCTGCGTACCAGCCGTCGGAAGGCGGCGAGAAGACCTATCGCCAGCCGTTCTCGCTCGGCGGACGCCGAGAGGTCGTCGAAGAGGCGATCGTGCTGAAGTGCGGCGGAACCGAGACCGCGCTCCTGAAGGGCACCGACTTCAAGCTTTCGGGCCTCGGCCGCAGCGGCGCCGCCGAGGGCACGCTTGCGTTCGTCGGCTACGGAATCGAGGACGGCCCCGAGGGCTACAACAGCTTCGCCGAGGGCCACGCGCTCGAAGGCAAGATCGCCGTGCTGCTGCGCTTCGAGCCCATGGACGACAAGGGCAACTCCCGCTGGTCGGGCGGCGAGGGCTGGTCGGGCCGCGCGGGCTTCCAAGGCAAGATCGCCGCGGTCGCCAAGCGCAACCCGGCCGCGATCGTCGTGGTCAACACCCCGGGCGCCAACGACCCGCGCATCACCAGCCTGAACTCGGGCGGCGGCCGCGCGATGGCCGAGGTTCCCGTGTTCATGATGTCGACCGAGGCCGCCGAGCGCATGGTGGCCGCGTGCGACGGGGGCAAGCGCTCGCTGATGGACCTCCGCAAGCTCGCCGACGAGCTCAAGGAAGGTCAGGCTCCGAGCTTCGATCTCGAGGGATCCATCGTGTCGGTCGCAGGCCGCTCCGAGGAGAAGCCCGTCAAGGCTGAGAACATCGTGGGTGTCCTGCCGGGTCGTGGCGCGCTCGCAAGCGAGGTCATCGTGATCGGCGGGCATCTCGACCACCTCGGTAACGGCGATTTCGGCTCGCGCGAGGGCCCGGGCAAGCTGCATCCCGGCGCCGACGACAACGCCTCGGGCTCGGCGGGCGTGATCCTGCTCGGCGAGTCGCTGAAGAAGGCGTACGACGCGCTTCCCGCCGAGACCCCGCTGCGCACGATCCTCTTCATCGGCTTCAGCGCCGAGGAGAGCGGCCTCAACGGAAGCCGCCACTATGTGCAGAACCCGATCTACCCCATCAAGGACACCGTCCTGATGATGAACTTCGACATGATCGGCCGCATCCTCAACGATCGCCTCTCGGTGACGAGCTCGGCGGCCGCGAAGGGAATGACCGAGTGGGCGAAGCCGATCTTCGACGCGTCGGGCCTGACCGTCGTGCACAACGCCAGCCGCGGCGGCGGTGGCGGCGGCAGCGACCACGCCAGCTTCATGAATGTGGGTGTTCCGATCCTGTTCGCGATCCTCGCAGACTTCCACGGCGACTACCACACCTCCCGCGATGTGGTGGGGCTGATCGACCGCGAGTCGTCGGTGAAGGCGATCCGCCTGTGGCACGAGCTGGCGATCGACATGGCGAAGCGCGAGAAGCGCTTCGACATGGAGGAGGCCGCGGCGGGCCCGATGCGCGGCCAGCCGATGCGCGTGCGCGCGGGGCTGCGTGTGCTCTGGGACCCCAGTGGCTCCAGAACGATTGGGTCCACTATTGGGGTATCGGGGAGTTTCCAGCATCAGCACATTGTAAGGATGCAGGGTCAGTGCATATTGT
>JBJTOV010000055.1:0-4323 GCA_046074745.1 Planctomycetota bacterium
TTCTGGCCGATGATGCGGGCCATGTAGCTGGAGCCGTAGCCGCCGTCGAAGCTGCCCATGCGCGGGCCGACCTGGCCGAAGCGCGCGTTCTCGGCGGCCACGGTGAGATCGCACATCATGTGCAGCACATGTCCGCCGCCGATCGCCCAGCCCGCGACCATCGCGACCACGGGCTTCGGGCAGGTGCGGATCTCGCGCTGGAACTCGAGCACATTCATGAACTCGCCGCCCGACTCGGAGCGGTAGCCCGTGTGGCCGCGCACGCGCTGGTCGCCGCCCGCGCAGAACGCGCGCTCGCCCTCGCCCGTCAGCACGACGACTCCGATGTCGCGGTCGAGCTTCGCGTCCTCGAGCGCCGCGCGCATCTCCTCGACGGTGCGCGGCGTGAACGAGTTGCGCACCTCGGGGCGGTTGATCACGATCTTGGCGATGCGCTCGGCCTTGAAGTAGCGCACCTCGGCGAAGGGCGAGTCGTGGCACTGCATGGGGATCTCGCGCCACGCGAGCGCGGGGCGGATCCTCTCGGTGGTCTCGGTGGTGGGCTTCGCGGGCGGATAGGCGGTCGTCATGGGGTCCTCGGTCCTGTCTCGATGGCAAGCGCCGACTCGATGAGCCGGGCGCAGGCGGCGGGCGCCTCGATCGGGAGCACATGCCCGGCGCCTGCGACGGTTTCGACGCGGAGCGCGGGAGCGATGCGCGCGGCGCGGGCCGCGACCTCGCCGTACTTCGCGTCGAGGGCGCCGACCGCAAGCACGGTGCGCGGCGCGAGCGCGGGCAGCGCGGAATAGCGCGGTTCGCTGCGGCCTGGCGAGTACGCGGCGACCGTGCGGCCCCAGAACGCGGCGTCGCCCGCGACGCGGCGCGCGCGCACCTCGGCGAAGGCCGCGTGGGCGCGCAGCGGCGCGAAGAGCGGCATCGCGTACCAGCGCTCGGCGAAGCGCGCGAGCCCGTCGAGCAGAAGCTCGGCGGCGCGGCGGTCGTCCTCGTCGCGGCGTGCGGCGCGTTCGTCCTCGTCCTCGATGCCGGGGCTTGCCGAAAGCAGGAGAAGCCGCGGCGCGAGCTCGGGCCGCGTGGCCGCAAGCTCGAGCGCGATGCGGCCGCCCATCGAGTAACCGACGAGCAGGTCGCACGCGCGCGCCTCGAGATGCGCGGCCAGCCCGCGCGCCGCGGCCGCGACCGACGACGGATCGAACGACGCGATCGTGGGCGCGTCGCAGGCGATGTCGGGGCGCAGCTCGCGCAGCACATCGGCCCAGTCGGCGGGCGAACCGAGGAATCCGTGCAGCAGGGTGACGCGGGGCGCGCGCGGGTTCATGCGCGGAACTCCCGCGCGAGCGCATCGACCGCGGCCTGCGCGACGCGCGCGCGGCACGCCTCGCTCGCCTCGCGCGCGCAGACCACCTCGACCACGGTCGCTCCGCCGCGACCAAGCGCCTTGGCCACGGACTTGCCCATGGCGGCGCGCGTGCGCGGTGCCTCGACGGCCAGCCCGAATCCGCGCGCGAACGCCGCGAACGACAGCCCGTGCGGCGTCGCGAAGCACGCCTCGAACACATCGTCGTGCCGCGCGATCGGCAGGTAGCGGAAGATGCCGCCGCCGTCGTTGTTGAGGACGACGAGGACGAGCGGCGTCTCGACCATCGCCGCAAGCTGCAGGCTGTTCAGGTCGTGCAGCGCGCTCACATCGCCGATGAACGCGACCACGGGCTCGCCCGACGCATGCGCGTGGCCCACCGCGCTCGCGATCAGCCCATCGATGCCGCTTGCGCCGCGGTTCGCGCCCACATGCCAGCCCTTGGGCGGCGCGATCGCCATGAAGTCGGCGTCGCGGATCGGCATCGACGAGCCGTAGAACGCGGTGCCGTGCGCACGGCCCGCGCAGGCGTGCGCGGCGTCGGCCATCGCGGTCGGCTCGCACAGCGCGCGCTCGGCGTCGAGCGCCTTGGCCGCGGCCCTGGTGGCGACCGACAGCGCGCGCGTCCAGCCGGCGTGCGGCTTCAGCCGCCGCGCGGGCGCGAAGGTCACGGGCCCCGCGTAGACGGCCTCTGCGCGGTGCGACGGATCGACGCGCGGGTCGCCCGCGCCGAACACGGTCACGCCGCGCTGCGCCGCGATCCACGCGTTCAGGCGCTTCGAGACGGGCGCGTCGCCCGTCACCGCGACCGCGTCGGCGCGCAACGCCTCTCGCAGCGCGGCGTTGCCGTCGCCCTCGAGCGCGGCGCGCAGCACGAGGTCGGCGCCCGCGGTGCCCGCGCGCGCCAGCCCGCTCGCCGCGTCGGCGAGAAGCGTTCCCTTCCAGCGCGCAAGCGACGCAGCCGTGCGGGCCGAGCTGCGTCCAGCGACCACCACCGCGCCGTCGATCTCGACCTCGCAGGTGCCGGGCGCGAGAACGGCGCGCCACGGCGCGCGGCGCGTGTCCTGCGTCCAGCGCGCGATGCTCCACAGCCAGCCGATGTCCCATGGCCGCGCGTCGGGCGCGAGCGGCTCGCGGAACTGCCAGTTCACATGCACCGCGCCGCCCTGCGCGCCCGCGTCGCCGCAGGCGCGCGCGAAAGCCTCGTCCACCGTCGACAGCACGAATTCCGCGGCGATCTCGGTGGACGGGCACGGCATGTCGGTGGTCCAGCGCGCGGCGCCCGCAAGCAGGTTCGCCTGCGGGATCGCCTGGTTCGCGCCGCAGTCGCGCAGCTCGGGCGGTCGGTCGGCCGCGAACACCAGCATCGGCGTGCGCGTCATGCGCGCCTCGACGATCGCGGGCAGCGCGTTCGCGACGGCCGTGCCGCTCGTCATCACCGCGACCGCGGGCACGCCCGACGACTTCGCGATGCCGAGCGCCATGAACGCGCCCCCCCGCTCGTCGTGCGCCACATGCACGCGGATGCCCGCGTGCCGCGCGAACGCCACCGCGAGCGGCGCGCTGCGCGAGCCCGGGCTCACCACCGCGTGGCGAACTCCGAGGCGCCAGCACTCCTCGGCCGCCAGCATGGTGAAGGCGAGGTTGATGTTCGGCGCGTCGCGCATCGGACGAAAGGTATCAGGTCGCGAGGCGCTCGAACGCGAGCAGCTTGTGGCCCGTCTCGCGCCATTCCTCGGCCGGATCGGAGCCATCGACGATGCCCGCGCCCGCGAACGCGGTCAGGCGGTCGTCCTCGATGAGCGCCGAGCGGATCGCGACGGCGATCTCGGCGCCATCGCGCGAGGCGACGCCCACGGGACCCGCGTAGAGGCCGCGGTCGAACGGCTCGATCTCGCGCAGGAGCGCGGTGGCCGCGGCGACGGGCGCGCCCGCGACCGCAGGCGTCGGATGCAGCGCGGCGACGAGCTCGGCGTCGGTCACGCCCGCACGGAGCTCCGCCTGCACGCGCGTCGCGAGGTGCTGCACATACGCAAGCCGCAGGAGCCGCGGCTCGGCGTCGACGCGCAGCGAAACCGCGCGCGACGCAAGCGCCTCGCGAACGCGATCGACCACCAGTTCGTGCTCGCGGCGGTCCTTCGCGCTTGCGAGCAGCGATTCGCCGAGCAGCCTGTCGGCCACGCCGTCGACGCCGCGCGGCCGCGTGCCCGCGACCGCCTCGCTGCGCGCGACGCGCCCGACGCGCGAAACCAGCCGCTCGGGCGTCACGCCCACGAACGACCGCCCGTCGCCCGCCTCGACGAGGAACCGGAATCCGCGCAGTTCGCGCGAGGCGACGCGCGAGAGCACGCCCACCGGATCGAGCCGCGCGCTCGCCGCATAGCGCCGCGCGCGCGCGAGCACGATCTTGCGCAGCGACCCCGAGCGGATGCGGGAAAGCGCGTCGCGCACCGCGCGCGTCCATTCGGCCTCGGCCATGCCGTCCGACTCGCGGACGAGCGCAGGCTCGATCGCGCACGATTCGGCGGGCGCCGACAGCGCCTCGAGCCGCGCGGCCAGTCGCGCGCGGTCGCAGCCCTCGGAAAGGTTCACGGCCATCGCGTGGCGCTCGCCGTCGCGGCGGAGCTCGATCTCGGGAAGCACGCAGCCGATCCCCGCGAACGGCTGCCACGCCGCGTCGCGGTTCCGCGCGCGGTCGAAGGGCATCGCCACGAACCACGCCGCAGCGCGCACGCCCGCCGCTCCCGCCTGCGTCGTGGCGTCCTGCGCACCGAACGGCGCGCACATCGCGATGCCGTCGCCCGCGATCTCGAGCTTCGATCCACGGTCGCGGAAGTACCGCCGCGCGCCCGCAGGCACGCCGCGCAGCCACTGCAACAGGTCGCACGGCTCGAGCGACTCCTGCTCGAGCGACTCCTCGAGCCGCAGGAATCCGCCCGGAGGCGCGGCCTCGGCGCTTCGCACGCGCG
>JBJTOV010000056.1:0-6239 GCA_046074745.1 Planctomycetota bacterium
GCGGCACCACGAACCCCGCGCGGATGCGGTCGGGGTACACGGCGAACTCGACGGGCGCGCCCGCGAGCAGCCCCTCGGGGTCGTCGACCGTGCCGTCGGCGGCGATCGCGATGGCCGTGCCGCGCGGCCCCGCCACCACGATGCGCCCCGCCTGCGACGGGTCGACGCCCGCGGGCACGCGCGCGTCGATGAAGATCTCCCAGCCCGAGAGCCGCGGCCGCACCGCGGCGAAGGTCGGGTAGCTGCCGTCGGTGGCGCGCTCGACCGCGGTGGCGACCGCGACGAGGTCGAGCGGCCGCACGAAGCGCGCCACCGTGCAGCCCGCCACGCCCGCGGGCAGCGCATCGGGAAGCACGATGATGCGTCGCGCCTGCCCGCGGTGCTCGATGCGCAGGGTGAGCGGCTCGTTGCGGGCGATGCGCGCGCCGTCGATCACGGGCCCCTCGGGGCGCGCAAGGCGCATGCGGGCGATCTCCTTCGGTCCGACCACGGCGGCCAGCGGCGCCTCGCCCTCGGCGATCCAGTCGAGGCGCACCACCTGCTCCTCGGTGGTCGGGTTGGCGATGGCGAACATCACCGAGCCGCGGTCTTCGTCGTCGATCCACATCAGGAGCGGCGCGCGCAGGCCAAGCCACGAGGCCACGCGGTCGGCGGCGGCCTTTTCGTCGCGCCCTGGGTCGAGGATCAGCGCGAGCACCGACGCGAGTTCCTTCGGGTCGGCGATCCACGCCGCCACGGGCACGCGCGCCTCGGCATCGGAGCAGCGCGCGACCAGGAGTTCGGCGAAGTCGGCGGCGACGCCCTCGCTGGCCGTGGCGAGCCGCGCCACCGCCGCGCGCCAGAGCGGCACGGTGGCGCGCTCGACCATCTCCTCGGGCGACCCCGCCGCGAACGGCTCGGGCGCGGGCCAGCCGCGCAGCCCGACGCCAAGGTCGAAGCGGAAGCGCTCGAACGGAGCCTCGGGGTCGGGCAGCGACACGAGCGGGTCGGGCGCCTCGGCCACCTCGAGCGCGCTCAGCCGCGGCGCGATCGTGGCGAACAGCGCGTCGGGCGCAGGCTCGGTCCAGCGCGGCGCCACGGTCGAGCCCGCGACCACGATCGACGCGCCGTCGCGCGCATCGGCGGGCAGCTCGACGAAGAGGTACGCATCGCGCGCGCCGTCGGGGCGCTCGCGCACCACGCGCAGGTCGTTCGACGCGGTGGCCCATCGGTTCGCGATCGCGGGCGTGTCGTTCGGCCGCACGGGCCACAGGACGGGCACATCGAATTCGCGCGTCTCGCCGCCGCGCGCACCGACCTTCACGCTCGCCCGCAGCGCCGCGCCACAGGGCCCGTCGATGCGCGCAGGCAAGAGAAGCGGCGCCCCGCGCACGGCGAGCGGCTTGTCGGCGAGAACACGAACCCCCGCGGCGGGCTTGGCCTGCGCCGCGGCGCCTCCCGCGCACGGAAGCGCGGCGAGCAGCGCGCACAGCACGAGGATGGTCCGGGTGGCGAACGGCACGGGACGCGATCGTACGGCGGAAGCGCCCGCCGCATCCTGTGGCCGTATCCTGTCGCCATGACCTCCGCCTCGCTCACGCCAGCCACACTCGCCATCCTCTGCGCGCTCGCCTCGGGCTGCGACGGCGGAACGGCGGCGCCATCGGCGTCGTCGGCTCCCACGGGTGCGGCCGCTCCTGCGGCGTCCGCGCAGTCCGCGGCCACCCCCGCCGACGAGGTAAAGGTCGAGGTGAAGATCATGAAGGAGAACTGGCCGAGCGGGAAGCCGAAGTACTGGAACGAGCTTCGCCGAAACGCCGCAGGCAAGTGGGACAAGAACGGCATCGGCCGCGCGTACTACGACACGGGCGCGCTCGAGCGCGAGGGCCTGTACAAGGACGGCGTGCGCGTCGGCACCTGGAAGTACTTCAACCCCGACGGATCGCTGCTCCGCACCGAGGAGCGCGGCGACGGGAAGGCGGGCCAGTAGCGGGCTCAGCGCTCGATGCGCGCGGGGCCGAGCGCGAGGTGCGCGAAGGGGTCGCGCGTCGACTCGGGATCGGGCGGAAACACGGGGCGTCGCGCGGGGTTCGCCGCGGGCGGCGCAGGTGCGGCGGCGGCAGCGGCGGGCGGCGCGCCGACGCGCGTCGAGTCTTCAAGCGGAATCCGCGCGTCCATCAGGAGATCGATGCGGGCGGGCGAAGCGCGTGCGCGCTGCTCCGAAACCCTGTCGCGCAGCGTGTCGACGGGCGTGGGCCCGGGCATGCCGATGTGAAACACGGTGCCGGGCGGCGCAACCGCGGCGGCGCCGCGCGGCGTGCGCATGTACACGCTGCGCGGAAACACCGCGAAGAGCGCGCCGTTCCCGCGCATCAGCAGGTCGTCGCTGCCGGGCACGCGGTACACGCGCTCGAAGCCCGTGGGCAGCCGCATTTCGTAGGGCATGAAGCGCAGGCTGATGCGCGCGGGCCCGATGTCGTCGATTCCCGGCTCGAGCATCTCGAGCGGCGGGCGGCCAGGTCCTGCGGCCGCGGGGCGCACCATGTCGTCGCTGCCGCTCGCCGAGGCGGCGACGAGCGCGGTCGTCGCGACGAGCGCGGAAAGCGCGGAAAGCACAGGCGGCCGACGAAGCATCGCGGGCGATATCGGCCCCAGAGGGAGGCTCACTTGAGCCCGCCTGCGCGCGCGCCCACGCGGCCGCCCCACTCGGCCACGCTTGTCGTCGCGGCCGGCAGGAACCGCTCGCCCGATTCCGTGCGCACCACGATCCCGCGCATCGGGTCGACCGCCCGCACCTCGCCCTCGACGGGGCCTTCGGGCGTCGAGAAGAGCGTGCGCGTGCCCTTCAGCGCGCAGCGCGCCAGGAAGTGCTCGACGAGCTCGAGGTCGCTCGCCAGCAGCGCGCGGTCGAGCGCCGCGACCAGCGCGCACAGGACATCGATCCGATCGGCCTGCGCGCCAAGCATGGCCAGGCTCGCGGCGCGCAGCTCGAGCTCGCCCTCGAAGCGCGGCTGCGACACATTGATGCCGATCCCGACGAACGCGCGGTCGTCGCGCCGCTCGACCAGTACGCCCGCGATCTTGCGGCCGTCGACCACGATGTCGTTCGGCCACTTGATGCCGGTGCGGCGGCCGAGCGCGGTCTCGCACGCGAAGGCGGCGGCCACGGCGCCCGCAAGCGCAAGGCGCTCCGCAGGCTGCGCGTCGACCACGAAGGTGGCGGCCACGCCCGCGGTCGCGGTGTCCTGCCAGTGACGGCCGAAGCGGCCGCGGCCCGCGGTCTGCCTCCACGCCGTCACCACCGTGCCGCGCGCGGCGGCGCGCGTTTCGGGCGCGTCCTGCGTGGAGGGCGTATCGGGCAGCGCGACCGCGGCGCGGAGCTGCGTGCACGCGCCGCACGCAGCCTCGAGCCGCGCGGGCCACTCCGCGAACGCGACGGGCATCAGCGCACATCTCCGCTGCGCATCAGGTCGAGCCCAAGGTCGAGCGCGGGCGCCGAGTGCGTGATCGCGCCCACCGAGATGCGGTCGACGCCGCTTTCGGCGATCGCGCGCACCGTGTCGAGGCGCACGCCGCCCGACGCCTCGAGCCCCGTGCGCGGCGCGCGCGCATCGCGGCGCCGCACGGCCTCGGACAGCATGGCGGGGTCCATGTTGTCGAGCAGGATCCAGTCGAGCGTGCCCGCGGGCAGCGCGAGCAGCTCGTCGAGCTGCGCCAGCGAGTCGACCTCGCACTCGACGAACGCCACATGGCCAAGCGCGCGCGCGCGGCGCGACGCCTCGAGCACGCGCGGGCCAAGCGTGCCCGGCGCGAACGACCCGAGGTGGTTGTCATTGAGGAGTACGGCGTCGAAGAGCCCGATGCGGTGCAGCTGCGCGCCGCCGCAGCGGGTGGCGTACTTCTGCAGCGTGCGCAGGCCGGGAAGCGTCTTGCGGGTGTCGCACACCGCCGCGCGCGTTCCGCGCACCGCGTCGACGAAGCGCGCGGCCAGCGTGGCGTTGCCCGAAAGCAGCGTCATGAAGTTGAGCACGGTGCGCTCGTTGGCGAGAAGCGCGGCCCACGGGCCCTCGAGCGAGGCCACCGCGCTGCCCGCAGGCACGCGCGCGCCGTCGTCGGCATGGATCTCGATCGCAAGCCCCGCGCGCGCGGCCACGATCTCGGCCACGCGCACGCCTGCGACCACGCCCTCACCGCGGCTGCGGATCGTGGCCCGACCGAACGCGCGTGGGTCGACCGACACCGCCGTCGTGATGTCGCCGCGCTCGCCGAGGTCCTCGGACAGCGCGCGCGCCACCGCGAGCTGCGCGTCGCCGCGCGCAAGGCGGTCGAAGAGCTCGGGCAGCGCAAGCGCGTTCCAGTCGATGTTCACGGTCGCGGTCATGCGCCGAGCGCGCCCCGCATGCGCTGCACCAGGTCGGCGGCGCGCGCGGCGTCGAGCTTGCCCGCGTTCCAGCCCACGCCCAGACCCGCGCTTCCGATGCGCGGGATGATGTGGAAGTGGACATGCATCACGGCCTGGTGCGCCGTCGCGCCGTTGTTCTGCAGGATGTTGTAGGCGGTCGCGCCCGTCGCCGCCATGACCGCGCGCGCAAGCCGCGGCAGCACGCGCCCGATCGCCGCGGCGCTCTCGTCGGAAAGCTCGTGGATCTGCGCCTTCGCCTCCTTCGGGATCACGAGCAGGTGCCCGTCGGAGAGCGGTCCGATGTCGAGGAACGCGAGCACATGCTCGTCCTCGTACACGCGGTGGCATGGGATTTCGCCTGCGATGATCCGCGAGAAGATCGTCATGCGCGCAGTGTACCGCGGCGCGCGCGGCGGCCCGTCACGGGAACACGCCGCGCAGCTCGTACACCTTGCCGATCCGCTCGAGGCTGGCGCAGAGCGCCGCGGTGCGCATGTCGCACTCGTACCTCGCGCGCGCCACGCGCACACGCCGCGCGGCCAGCGTGACCTGGCGCGACACATGCAGGTCGACATCCTCCTTGCGGAAGCCGGGCTCCTGCCGCGCCTCGCGCCACTCGAGCATGGCGGCCGCGTCCACGCCGCAGCACGCCAGGATGTCGGGCACGATCTCGATCCCCTGCCGCACCAGCACATCGTCGGCGTCGCTCGTGATGTTGGCGCCGCCCGCCTCGACCACCATGCGCGCGCGGCACAGGCCCGCGCGCCGCGCGTCCATCGCGCCGTCGCCCGCGCAGAGCACGGTGATCTCGCTCGCGGCGTCCCAGAAGTCGCGCTCGAGCACCGAAGTCGCGCCCTCGAAGCCGTCGATCGCGCCCGTGGCCGACCTGTGCTGCGCGAGCGCCAGCACATCGATGCCGCCCGGCTCGTAGAGCGCGGCGCCCGACGACAGCACCGCGACCACGCGCGCGCCGCGCGCCGCCAGCGCCTTGGCCACCGCCGTGCCCGCGTGGCCGAAGCCCACGAGCGACACGCGCGCGGTGCCGAGCTCGACCAGCGCGTCCTCGGCCGTCTCGTCGAGCGCCGCAAGCACGCCTGTCGCGAGCGCGCGGGCGCGCGGGCCGAAGCCGCCGAGCTCCGCGGGCTTCCCGAGCACCGCGCGCGACTGGTTCTGCCGCGACGACTCGGGGGTGGTCTGCGCCAGCGTGTCGAAGAACCACGCCATCACCTGCGCGTCGGTGCCCATGTCGGGCGCGACGAGGTCGTACTCGGGCCCGAGCTGGTGGCTGATCGCGCTGCAGAAGCGGCGCGTGACCCGCATCAGCTCGCTGCGCGAGAGCTCGCCCGGCCCCGCCTTCACGCCGCCGAACGCGCCGCCGAACGGCACGCGCGCCAGCGATGCGCGCAGCGTCGACAGCACCGCGTGGCCCTTCACGGTGTCGAGACCGAGCGCGGGCGAGTAGCGCACGCCGCCCATGTACGGGCCGAGCGCGTTCGAATGCTGCACGCGGTAGCCCTTGAACAGGCGGTGCTGCCCGTCGTCCATCTGGACGGGGAACTGCACCATCACCTCGTTCTTCGGCTGGGCCAGGATCAGCTGGTGGGTGTGGCGCAGGCCGACGAGCTCGCTCGCGTCGAGCAGCCGCCGCGTGCTCTGGTGGAACAGGTTGCCCTGCGCGGGCACCACCCCGAGCTCCTCGAAGATGCGCGACGACGCGCTGCGGCTGGTGTGGGTGACCTGCGTGCGTTCCATGGCAGGCAGAACATAGATTCGCCGCGGCGCCGCGCTGCGAAAAAGGCGAACTTCACCCGCGAACGGTCCGCGGAACCGCCGTCCCGCGCGCGGCTACTTCACGAAT
>JBJTOV010000057.1:0-4560 GCA_046074745.1 Planctomycetota bacterium
CCCTTCGAGGTGCACGGCATCAAGGCGATGACGATCGGCAAGCTCGTCGACCCCGACAAGCCGCTCATCTGGCGCGGGCCGATGGCGCACGGCGCCTTCAAGCAGCTCGCCACGCAGACCGAATGGGGCGAGCTCGACTACCTCGTGGTCGACCTGCCGCCTGGAACGGGCGATGTGCCGCTCACGCTGTCGCAGCTCCTGCCGCTCTCGGGCGCGGTGATCGTGTGCACGCCGCAGCAGGTGGCGCAGGACGACGCGCGCCGCGCGGCCAAGATGTTCGAGCAGCTCGGCGTGCCCGTGATCGGCGTGGTCGAGAACATGAGCGTGTTCGTCGACGACACGGGCCGCGAGCACGACCTCTTCGGCAAGGGCGGCGCCGAGATCATGGCCCACGCGATGGGTCTCGAGTTCCTCGGCGCGATCGCGATCCGCACGGCGCTCCGCGTGAACAGCGATCGCGGCACGCCGCTCGCCAACTGGAACGACGCGCGCCTCGGCGCGGAGCTCGACCAGGTGGCCCGCGCGGTGGCCCAGCGCGTGTCGGTGCTCTCAATGCTCGGGCAGCTGAAGGCGCCGTCGATCAGCGTGCACTGAGCTGACGCGGCGCGGTGCGGCATGGCGCGGCGCGGTGGGACGCGGCGCGGTGCGGCATCGCGCGGCACGGTGCGGCATCGCGCGGCATGGCGCGGTGCAGCGCTCACGCAATCCCGTATCGCTCGCGCGCCATGCGGTACCCCTCGTCGCCGAGGTAGTAGCGCATGATGCGCTCGTCGATCTGCGCGAGGTCGACCAGCATCAGCGCGTCGACCACATCGCCGAAATCGTTGTCGACATTGAAGGCGAGCAGCTTCGCGTTCAGGCGCAGGTACTGGCGCAGGAGGACGGGCACCGCGCGCTCGCCGCGCTCGATCTCGTCGATCAGGCGCTCGACATGCGCGAGGTCGGCGGTCGCCTCGGCGGTCTCGCGCGCGGTCCAGCCCGCGACGGCACGGCGCGCGGGCGGATTGCGCGGGGTGACCAGCTTCGCGAACGGCGTGGCCGTGCGGTGGCGCTCGAGGAACTCCATGATCAGCTCCTTCGACATCGACGCGTAGTCGTTCGAGATGCTGACCGGGCCGAACATGCGGCGGTGGCCGCCGCGGAACATGAACACGCCGATCGCCTTCCAGAGAAGGGAGAGCGGCAGCGGCTGACGCTGGTACTCGGGGCGCACATACGAACGGCCGAGCTCGACCGCGTCGCCAAGTTCTGCGAGGACGCGCGGCGAGTACTCGAACAGCGTGCTCGTGTACAGCCCCGCGACGCCGCCGCGCGCGACCTCGGCCACCACGCCCGCGCGATAGCCGCCCACGATCTCGCGCTTCGTGCGGTTCCACACGACGAGCTGCCAGTAGGTCTCGTCGAACCGGTCGGTGTCGGACGCCTTTCCGCTGCCTTCGCCGACCGCGCGGAAGGCGATCTCGCGCAGGCGGCCGATCTCGGGCATGGTGCGCGGCAGCTGCGCGGCGCGCGCGACGAAGACCTCGTAGTCCGACTCGGACACAAGGCGGGCGTCGGCGGGCAACGCGCGCAGCTCGGCCTCGATGGCGTCGGCATCGGCGAGCGGTCCGCCGATCGGGGCGTGCTCGACCGCCGGCTTCGGCGCGGGCGCCGTCCGGCGCATCAGTTCGCTCCGGCCGCGCACAAGGCGCGTCAGGCTCTCCTGGTCAAGCGTGCTGCCCTCGGTCGCGATCGCGCGCCCGATGCGCAGTTCGATCTCGCTTCCGCAGCGCGCCACGAACTCGCTCGGCAGAAGCGCCGTGCGCAGGCGCGGGTGCACGAGGCCAAGCGCGTGGAACATGCCGCTGTTCGTGCCGTCGAACCAGATGGGCACGACCTTCGCGCCCGCGGACAGCGCGAGCCTTGCGGGAATCGTCGACCACGGCGGATCGGCCGGCGTCCAGCTGCCCCAGTGGGTCGCGCTCACCTCGCCCGCGGGGAAGGCGCCGAGAAGCCCGCCGCCCTTGAGCCATGCGAGCGCCTGGCGGATGGCCGCCGCATTCCGGCGCGCCGCATCGACGCCACCGAACGGATCGACGAAGATCAGGTGCTCGTGCAGGAACGGGAAGCGGCCCATGATCCCGTTGGCGAGGAACTTGACATCGGGGCGGCGGCGCAGCGCTGCTTCGAGCATCGCAGTGCTGTCGGCGCCACCGAACGGGTGGTTCGCGCAGAGGACCACCGGGCCCTTGGCCGGGATCCTGGCCAGGTCATGGGGGTCGACCTTCACGCGGATGCGCGTGGCCTGCATCACCCGCTCGATCACGGAGCGCGAAGGGTCGCCCTGCTCGACGGCGCTGGCCATCGCCTCGATCTCATCGAGACGAAGCGCGCGCTCGGCAAGCCGAAGCGGCGCATCGACGAGCGCGCGCGCCCACGCGGCGCTGGGCCGCGGAATGGCGACGGGCTTTCGTCGGGGGGTGGTCGACACCTCGGACATGCGCGGATCTTCCACCGCCGAACGGCGGCGTGGCAAGCCATCGGGCCGTATTTCCCTGCGGATTCACCGAGTTCTCAACGAATCGGGACCGTTCCCTGACCGTTCGGCCGCTCAGGCGAACTCGCGGCGCAGCACCTTCAGGCCATCGACGAGCTGCGTGATGTGCGCGGCCTCGTGCGCCGCCGAGATCTGGACGCGCAGGCGCGCGTGGCCCTCAGGCACCACGGGGAACCCGAAGCCGATCACGAACACGCCGAGCTCGAGCAGCCGCTTCGACATGGCGATCGCCTTCGCGGTGTCGTGCACGATGATCGGGCAGATCGCGGTCGGGCTCTCGAGCACCTCGAAGCCCGCCTCGCGGATGCCCGCGCGCGCGGCGTCGACATTGGCGCGCAGCTTGGCCACGCGCTGCGGCTCGCGCATCAGCACCTCGATCGCCTTGTCGGCGCTGCACGCCACCGTGCAGGGCAGCGCGTTCGAGAAGAGCGTGGGCCGCCCGCGCTGGATCAGGAGCTCGATCGCGCGGCGCGAACCGGCGATGTAGCCGCCCGCCCCGCCGCCGAGCGCCTTGCCGAGCGTGCCCGTGATGTAGTCGATCTCGGTGCCCTTCAGGCCCTGGTGCTCGTGCGTGCCGCGGCCCGTGCGGCCCATCACGCCCGTTCCGTGCGAGTCGTCGACCACGAGATACGCGCCGAACTCGGTGCAGAGTCGGCGCATGGCGGGCAGGTCGGCGATATCGCCTTCCATCGAGAAGACGCCGTCGGTCACCACCCAGATGGTGCCGGTCATGTCGGGGTTCGCGCGGGCCTCGGCCAGCCTTGCGCGCAGCGACGCGAGGTCGTTGTGGCGGTACACCGTCTTCAGCAGGCCCTTCTTGATCACGGCGGCCAGCCGGATGCCGTCGATGATCGACGCGTGGTTGAGCTCGTCCGAGATGATGATGTCGCCGGGCTCGCAGAGCGTGGGGAAGATCGCCTCGTTCGCGTTCCAGCAGCTGGTGAAGGTGTACGACGCCTCGACGCCGTAGAACTCGGCGATGCGCGCCTCGAGCGCGTGGTGGCAGTCGAAGGTGCCGCAGATGAAGCGGACGCTCGCGGTGCCCGCGCCGTAGCGTCGGATGCCGTCGATCCCCGCCTCGACCACCTCGGGGTGGTTGGCGAGGCCAAGGTAGTTGTTCGAGCAGAAGCACGCGACCTCGCCGTAGCCCTTCAGGCGCACGGTGGCGTCCATCGGGCCCTCGATCGTCTGCAGGTGCTTCAGCTGGCCGTTCTGGCGCAGCGTGTCCAGGATCTGCTGGGTGCGCGAGGGAAATGTCGGGGCGGCGAGCATGGTCATGGGGGCCTCAGTCTATCCGCGCGAGGAGCGGTCCTGCTGCCAGCGCTGCTGGCCTGCGAGGCGCGCGACGCGGCCGCGGTCGAGGCGCTCGAGGGCCTTGGCGGAGGTCCACACGGCGAGCGCGGGCCACAGCCACGGCCGCGGCAGCAGCGCGGCGACAACGGCCCCCATCGTGCCGCCCGCGGCGCGCTGGTCGGCGCGCAGCGGCGCGATCGCGTCGAGTTCGGCGCTGCCGAGCCGCTTGCGCCCCGCGATGCCGCGCAGGTCGGCGAAGGTGCGCGGCACGCGCACCACGCTGCGAGCGGCCGCAACCGTCGCGCGCTCGCTTCGGGCGAACTGCCGCTCCACGAAGCCGTCGTCGGCAATCACCTTCGGAAACTCGCTCCAGCGCGCGCGGCCCGCGGCGTTCACGCAGTAGGTCCCGCTGCCGTTCGGAGCGCTCTCGCGGTGGTACGGGTTGAAGCGCTCCGCGGCGTAGAAGAGCCGCACCGCGAGCCCCGCGCCGCGTGCATCGAAGTCGGGCGCCGCCGAAACGACGCGCGCACCGGGCTCTGCGGCCGCGGCCAGGACGGCACCCATCGTGCCGCCCGCGGCGCGCTGGTCGGCGCGAAGAGGCGCGATCGCGTCGAGTTCGGCGCTGCCGAGTCGCTTGCGCCCCGCGATGCCCCGCAGGTCGGCGAAGGTGCGCGGCACGCGCACCACGCTGCGAGCGGCCGCAACCGTCGCGCGCTCGCTTCGGGCGAACT
>JBJTOV010000058.1:0-4174 GCA_046074745.1 Planctomycetota bacterium
CTCTACCACCAGAGCGCCGTCTGCATGAAGTGCCATGCCGTTGCCGGCAACGGAGGCAATGCCGCGCCGGCGCTCGATGGTGTCGCGACCCGTGGTGATGCGCGGTACCTGCTGCACTCGCTCATCGCACCCAATGAGAAGATCGTCGACGGCTACGCGAACGCCGGCGCGAGCGCCATGCCTTCGATGCAGTCGATACTCAGCGACGGCGAGATCCGCGATGTCGTTGCGTACCTGTCCACGCTGCGCTGAGCGCGATGGCCACGACGGTTCCCGGGGCAGGAACGGTGGCGGGCGCTGCGTTCGAGTTGAACACCCAGCCGTCCCATGAGCCGTTGGTCACCGCGCGGTCACCGAACCCTGTCCAGGACTCCGTCCACGCCAGCTCGGACGCCTCGCGCGTCCAGTAGTGCCAGTAGTCGAGATAGGCGGGCGGGTTGCCGAAGCCCTCGTTGGCGTCGCCGCCGATCGCGATGCCGAACAGCGCGTCGCCGAAGCTGAACGACTGCGTGACATACGAGAAGAACCCGGGCTGCGCCTGCGCGATGATCGCGAACAGGTCGTCGCCGAACATGGCGCCGTCGTAGCGAACCTCGTACAGATATGCGTTCGCGTTGGCGAACTCGATCTGCACGAAGCTCGCGCTCGAGCCCGAGCCGACGACATACGAGCCGACCAGCGCTGCCGGCGCGTGCGCCGACAGCGCGAGCGCGCCGACTATGGACAGGGAAGCGGAAACGATGCACTTCATGTGCGGACTCCTTCCGCGGCATGAGCGGCCGCGGAACACCGCGACTCCGACGCGGCAGGGAACGGACCGCTCCGTGGAGTTCTCCTGACAGAGGCGCGAAAGGCGCGATGCCGCGGGGCATGGCCTTGTTCGCGTCGCCTCAGGAGCGGAGGCGGTGAACTCGACGCATGCAGGACTCGACCCGGCTCGCTGCCCTCGGCAGCTCACGGTGACGCCTTCGCGACGGACTTGCACCGTCTTCGGACCTGCACGCATGCGCGGCACGCGCCGCGCGCGGCGAGGATACCGCGCGGCTCACTTCACGGGCGGATGCGCGTCGAGGAATCTGCGCATCTCGTCGGCGAGCGCCGTGGCGCCCGCGCTGCGCGCGCCCTGCTCGGTTTCCTCGAGGAACCCGCGCACGCCCTGGTCGCCATGCGCAAGGCGCAGCGCGGCCTCGAGATACCGCGCCGCGGGATCGCCGTTCGACCGCGCGACCAGGCGCGATGCCACGATGGTCGCTTCGCGCAGTTCGGAAGGTTCGAGCGTGGTGGACGCGGCGAGCCGCAGGTAGCGCGCGGCGCATGTGAACCATGCCGAGGCGTTTGCGAACGGCTGGCCGTTCTCGTGCATCGCGAGCGCGCGAAGCAGCGTCGCCCTGCCCTGCGCGGCGTCGCCCGCCGTCGCGCGCAGCGAGCCGAGGTTCGCGACCATGTCGGTGTCGCCTGGACCGATCTCGACCGCGCGCGCGCACTGGACGAGCGCATCGGCGTTGTCGCCGCGCGCCGTCGCCAGCCTCATCAGGTCGCGCCGTGCCACAAACTCGTCGACGCCGCCGTTGCCGAGCTCCGCGGCGCGGAGAAGCGCGCTCCGCGCCTCGTCTGCCCTGCCGAGGAGCTCGAGCAGCCGCGCCCGCATCCAGTGGTTCTCGGAGAGCCCGGGCGCGAGGCCGACCGCCGTGTCGATCTCCTCGAGCGCCTGCGCGTTCATGCCGAGCAGCCTGTGCGCCTCGCTGCGGTTGACCGCGTTCGTGAACTCGGTGGGCTTGAGCGTGCCCGCGATGGTCGCGAGCGCGAGCGCCTCGGACGCCGCGATGCGCGCGCCATCGGCATCGCCTGCGCGCAGGAAGTCCTCGGCGCGCCGCAAGACGATCGTCGAGAGGTTGTTGTGCGCGATCCACGCCTCGGGATTCTGCGCGGCGGTCGTGCGCCAGAGCGTCTCCTCGTCTTCGTACGTGGCGGTGGCGCGCACCGAGAGCACGACGAACGCGACGCACAGGGCCGCGAGCACCGCGGTGCGCGCGACGGCCTCCTTGACCCGCAGCAGCGACATCACCTCGTGCGCGCACGCGACGAGGACGAGCGCGAGCGCGGGCATCGCGGCGTAGGCGAAGTGGTCCGCGACGAACGAGTAGCGGAACGGCCACACATCGAAGAAGCCGAGCGCCGGGAAGAGACCCGCGCCGATCCACAGCGCGAGCAGCATGGGGCCGCGGCTCCCCTTCCGCCACCACGACACGCAGGTCCAGAGCAGCACCGCGGCCAGCAGCGCGTGCACCCACTTGAGCAGGCTCGCCACATCGGGTTCGGCGCGCGGATAGATGAAGATCTGCTCGAGCGGCGCCAGGAACTTGCGCAGGTAGAACATCGCGATGCTCGGCGCGAGCTGCAGGCGCTCGAGCGGCGCGAGCTCGAAGTCGGCTCCAACCGCGCCGACCTGCGTTTTCTCGACATGCGCGGTGTGCAGGCCAAGCGCGATGCCGAGCAGGAAGAACGGCGCGACGCGCGCGATGAACGCGCGGTCGATGGCGCGCCGCTGCCAGAGCGCCGCCATCACGAGGCACGGCGGCACGAAGATCGCGGTGGTCTTCGAGAGCAGCGCGCATCCGAACAGCGCGAACGACGCGATCCACGAGCCCGCCCTGCGGTTCGCCGGCGCATCGAGATGCGCGAGGAACGCGAGCACGCTTGCGAGCGCGAACAGCATCGACTGCACATTCTTTCGCTCGGTGACCCACGCCACGCTTTCGACGCCCATCGGATGCGCCGCGAACACGAGCGCGATCCAGATGTCGCCCGCGACGCGGAGGCGCCGCATGATCAGGTAGAGAAGCACCGCGTTCGCGGCGTGCATGAGCACATTGACCGCGTGGTACATGAAGGGCTCGATGCCCGACACGGCGTGCTGCACCCAGAAGCCGAGGAACACGAGCGGGTAGTACTGCGGCGTGCGGCCCGGGATAAATACTTCAGCCCATCCATCAGGTGATGACAGAACACGGTTTGCCGTCACATAGCTGTCGTCGTCCCAGATCCAGCCGGAGGAAAGGCTCCACCCATGGGCCACGATCGCGACCAGCGCCACGATCGCGAGTTCGATCAGCGTGGTTCGGCTGCTTGGTGGGTGCTGGGTCTCCATGGAGAGAAGCGTACCGATCTTTATGTGTCCTATAACATAGTTCCCCGTGGAACAGCCTTATAAGATCGCTTGACAGTCGCTGAAAGCCTCGGGATAACACGCGAGAGGTTCCACGGGGAACCATCAACCCTGCAAGGAGGCGAAGTGAACATCACTGATCAGTCTGGGAAGGGCCCTGTGCGCAAGTTGGGTCGTGGGTTGAGCTCTCTGTTGGGAGCGCCGGTGCAGATTCAGGCGAATCCTGGTGTTCCGCCTGTTCCTGTGCAGCCTCCGCAAGCGCCACCACGCACCACGATACCGACCGAGGCGGTTGTGCAGAGCACCCCTGCTTCGATCGTTCAGGTGCCTGAGGATCCGCGCAGGCTGCGCGAGATCCCCGTGGAACAGATCGTTCCCAATCGGCGCCAACCGCGTGAGGACTTCGATCAAGACGCCTTGAAAGCCCTCGCAGAGTCGATCCGCAAGGCGGGATTGATGCAGCCGATCATGGTTCGGCCTGCCGCCAAGGGCTTTGAACTGGTTGCAGGAGAGCGCCGATGGCGTGCCGCGAAGTTGATCGGCCTTCCCACCATCCCTGCGCTGGTGCGCGAAATCGATGAGCAGACGGCCGCGGAACTCGCGCTCATCGAGAATGTCCAGCGCGAGGATCTCAACCCGATGGAGCGCGCCTACGCGCTTCGCCGGCTCTCAACCGACTTCAGTCTCACCCACCAGGACATTGCCGACCGAGTTGGCCTCGATCGCGCCTCTGTCACGAATCTCCTCCGTCTCAGCGATCTCGACCGTCCGACAGCCGATCTCGTCCGCTCTGGAAAGCTCTCCCAGGGTCACGGGAAGGCGTTGCTTGCGGTTCTCGATCTCGGACTCCGCGCGGAACTTGCCGCGAAGTCCATGGCAGGGGAATGGAGCGTCCGAGAACTAGAGCACCAAGTTCAGCAAGTCGGCACGCGAAAGACCGGCCTCCAGCCAGCGGCGCAGTCTGGCGAAGTGAACGCTCGCTCGGCGAATGTGGCCGATCTCGAGAAG
>JBJTOV010000059.1:0-7707 GCA_046074745.1 Planctomycetota bacterium
TGAAGCGCACGAGCCTGAAGGACTACCGCAATGTGAACCGCGGCGGCATCATCGCCATCGCGCTCAACGAAGGCGACAACCTCGTCGGGGTCATCTCGACGGCGGGCAACGATCATGTGCTTCTGGCGACCAAGGAAGGCATGGCCATCCGCTTCGACGAAGACGACGCGCGCGTGATGGGCCGCGACACGGCCGGCGTGAAGGGCATCGAGCTCGCCGACACCGACGAGGTCGTGGGCATCGTGCGCTGCGACGACGCGCGCGCGCTGCTCACCGTGACCAGCCGCGGATACGGCAAGCGCACCGCGTTCTCCGAGTACCTCGTGCAGAGCGAGGACGGCTCGACGCGCGCGCAGTCGCGCGGCGGCAAGGGGCGCATCGACATGCAGACCACCGACAAGAACGGCTTCGTGGTGGCGGTGCTGCCCATCGCCGCCGACGACTCGGTGGTCGTCGTCAGCGAGGGAGGAATGCTCGTGCGCGTTCCCGCCGCGCAGATCCGCGAGGTCGGCCGCAACACGCAGGGCGTGCGCGTGGTGCGGCTCAAGGACGGCGACGCGGTGGTCGGCGTGGCCAGCGCGCCGCGCGACGACGGCGACATCGATGCGGGCGCCGAACCGCCGCAGGGCGCCGCCGACGCGCCCGAGGCCGAATCCTGACGCATGTTCCGCATCCGTCGCGCAACCCATGAACCGCGCATCGAGCTCGCGCCGATGATCGATGTCATGCTCTTCCTGCTCACCTTCTTCATCTACAGCGTGATGATGATGGAGCGGGTCGATCTGGTGCCCATGGACCTGCGCACCTACCAGTCAGGCAGGCCCGCGAAGCCCGCGCCCGCGGCCACGATCTCGGTCGACCTCGACGGGCGCGTGTTCCTCGACCGCACGCCCGTCGCGCTCGACGAACTGGTGGAGAAGCTCGACCAGGTGCGCGCGACCGCGCCCGACCTCGTCGTCTACCTCGCGCTCGCCGACGGCGCGGGCGAGGTCGACCGTTCGCCGCTTCTCCTCGACATCTGGGACCGCCTGCAACCCGCCAAGTTCAATGTGAGCGTGGTCGGGCGCCAGCGCCGCAACGCGCCGAAGGCGATCGAGACCAACCCGCCCGCCGCGCCGGCCGCCACTCCCCCGCCGCCTGCCGCAAGCGTCGACTGAGCACGCGATGGACCGCATCCGCGACAACATCCCGATCGCCATCGCCGCCGCGGCGTCGCTCGCGCTGCACCTCTTCGTGCTGTTTCCCGCGCTCGGCATCTACCAGGGGCTGCTCGGCGGAGGCACGGGAGAGATGCCCACCGCCGAGCGTTCGGCGCTCGAGGGGGACATGGGCGACCTGGGCGACCTGGGCGACCTGGGCGAGCTGCGCGGCGAGATTGCCGAGCAGCCGCTGGCCGCGAACGCCCGCGAGCAGCGCGCCGCCGAGTCGGCGCGCCGCGTGCTGCAGGAGCGCATGCGCCGCGAGCGCACCCTGCCCGCCGAGGCCCGCGAGGACGACACCCGCCTCGGCATCGACGAGAGCAGCGCCAGCACGATGAACTGGATCGGGTACGACGAGTACCGCCAGCATCTGGCCGAACTCGCGGAGTTCGAGCAGGCCGCATTCCGCCTCGAGCAGGCGAGCGGCTCGGGCGGCAGCGCACCGAGCGATCTGCCTCCGACCCCGCCCGCACCCACGGTGGCGCAGTCGCCCGATCCGAGTCCGCTGCCGCTGCCCGCGAGCGTCGCAGGAAGCAGCGCAACCGAGGCCACCAACCTGGTGACGGTCCCGCAGCCCGACCCCGCCTCGGCCACGCCCGCATCGGCGTTGACCGCGGCCACCGACGCCACGGGCGCCGACGCCGCGAAGCTGCAGCCTCTACCTCCGCCCGAGATGCCCGCGACCCCTGCGCCCACCGACGCATCGGCCGCGAGCAAGGGCGACGCGCCACCCACCGAGACGAGCGATGTTCCCGAGCGCCCGGTCGAATCGCCCGACGCGCCGCGCACCGAGCCCACGGATCCCGTGCGGCCCCTGCCTGAGATATTGCCTGAGACACCGCCCGCGCCAGTCGAGCCCCTCAACCCCGCCGACGGCACCAAGCCCGTTCCTCCCGCGCAGGATCCGACGCAGGTCGACCCTGCCGCGTCGCCGCGCACCGACCCTGACGACACTCCGAGCGGCCCCGTCGAGAAGCCAACCGATCCCGCGCCCTCGGGCTCCTCGCCGACCGCGCCTCCGCGCGATTCAGCCGATCCCGCGGCGACCACGGTGCGGCCCCCGACCGATGCGCCCGTGCGCGACGGTGCCTCGACGCCCGATGCCGCAAGCGATGCGCGCTCCGACAGCCAGCTCCCCGACGCCGCGTCAACCCCCTCGACATCGGACGGCGTGCAGGGTGGCGGCGTCGCGGGCCCGCAACCCGTCGACGGCGCGACGAGCACGCCCGTCCCGCCCTCGCCCCAGGGCGCTGCGGGCGACGCCATCTCGCGCCCGGGCGACCTCTCCGACCGCGAGAGCGATCCCACCTCGGTGATCGAGGTTCCCGAGGCGTCGTGGCAGAACGGCCGGCCGCTCGCCGCGAAGGGCATCACGCTGCGCCCCGTCCGCCCGCGCTTCACCACGCTCAGCAAGCTCGACGGCATCGCGCAGAACCCGATCGGCGAGCTCGTCATCGGCCGCGACGGCGTTCCGCAGAGCGCGCGCATCGTGCGCACCTCGGGCAACCGAGGCGTCGACGACGCGATCCGCGCCGCGCTCTTCAAGTGGCGCGCCAGCGGCACGCAGCTCGACCGGCTGAAGCCCGGCGCGACGGTCACGATCCGCCTGCGGCTCGTCATGCTCGTCGATTGACGGCGCGATGAAAGTCGCGAAACGACGGTCGAGCAACGACGACCGACGCGAAACCTGCCAGCCCGCCGCGCTCAGCGTCCCGCGAGCCGCTCGCGCCACTGCGCCATGCGGTGCGTGTCGGTCAGGTCGTACTGCAGCGGCGTGACCGTGACGAAGCGCTCGTTCAGCGCCTCGACATCGGTGCCTTCCTTGGTGTGGAAGAACTCCATGCCGTTGCCGTTCGGCCAGTAGTACACCTGCCCCGCGGGCGACTGGCGGCGCTCGTAGTTGTCGATGCCCGCGGCGGTGTTCATGCTCACCACGCGGAGCTTCGGCATCGGCGCGTCGGCCGCGTGCGTGCGCGGCACATTGATGTTGACCACCGTGTGCGGATCGATGCGGTGCTTCAGCACCTCGTCGATCGCATGACGCGCGATCTCGGCCGCGCGGCGCCAGTGCGGCACGCCCCCGCCCATGTGCAGGCTCACCGCGATGGCCGGCACGCCCAGGAACGCGCTCTCGACCGCCGCGGCCACCGTGCCCGAATAGATCACATTGATGCCGACATTCGCGCCCGAGTTCATGCCGCTGATCACGACATCGGGCCGCTCGCCCGCGCCGAAGAGGTCGGGCCAGATGCGGCGAAGGCCGAGCTTCACGCAGTCGGCGGGCCGCCCGTCGACCGCGTAGCCGCGCATGTGCGCATTGGGCGCGACCTCCTCGACCAGGAGCGGCGTGTGGAAGGTGATGCCGTGGCTGGTCGCGCTCTGCACATCGCTCGGCGCGATCACGGTGACCTGCCCCATGTCCCGGATCGCGCCGTACAGCGCCTCGATGCCGGGTGCGTGTATGCCATCGTCGTTGGTGAGGAGGATCTTCATCGGGCGGAAAGGTACACGCTGCGCGCTTCCCGTACGATGTGGCCGTGGCGGAGGCCTCGGGCTACTTCCTTCTGGTGTTCTCGTTCGCGCTGGCGGCGGTCGCGGCGACCATGCTCGTTCGCACCAGGATCGCCGCGCGCGCCATGCCGCGCGCCGAGCAGGGCGACCGCCTGCCGCCCGCACCCGGACTGCTGTCGATCGTGATCCCCGCGCACAACGAGGAGCGCGTGATCGCCGAAAGCGTGCGCACCCTGCGCGCGCAGACGCGCCGCAACTTCGAGGCGATCTATGTGCTCGACCGCTGCACCGACCGCACGCGCGAACTGCTCGTGGCCGCGGCCGAGGGTGATCCGCGCATCCGCTTCATCGAGAACGGATCGTGCCCCGACGACTGGGCGGGCAAGTGCAACGCCTGCCGCGTGGGCGCCGACGCCGCCACGGGCGCGTGGATCCTGTTCACCGACGCCGACTGCCGCTTCGCACCCGAGCTGATCGACTCGGTGCTTGCGATCGCGCACGCCCGCGGCACCGCGCTCACGAGCGCGCTCGGCCGCCTCACCTACGGCGAGCGCTTCGAGCGCCTGCTGCAGCCCGTGGCGAGCACGGTGCTCATGCGGTTCTTCCCGCCCGACAAGGCGAACCGACCCGACGGGCGCTGGCCCTTCGCGAACGGCCAGTTCCTGCTGTTCCGCCGCGACCAGTACGACGCCGCAGGCGGCCACGAAGGCGTCAAGGACGCGCTGCTCGAGGACCTGGCGTTCGCATGGCGCTTCGACCGCGAGGGCCGATCGATCGCGGTGGTCGACGCGACGCGGCGCATGGTGGTCTCGATGTACCCGACCCCCGCCTCGATGCGCGCTGGATGGACCCGCATCTACATCGAGAGCCGCCGACGCATCCCGAACCTGCTCTCCAAGGCGGCGGTCGAGCTCCTGTGCTGCTCGGTGCTCCTGCCGCTCGGGGCGGCCGCCGCGGTGATTTCGGGTGCGTGGCGGATGGCGGGCGGCGACATGGGGGGCGTGCCGGTCGCGACCGCAGGAACGATCGCGCTGCTGCTCGGCATCGCGGCCGTCGCAGTGCTCCACCGCAGGCAGCGCGCGCCCTACTCGTGCGTGCTGCTCCATCCGCTTGCCGCGATCATCGTGTCGCGCTGGCTGCTCGACGGCGCCCGCATGCTGCGCAACCGCACGCCCATCCGCTGGGGCGGGCGGGAGTATGTGCTCGAGCCGCGCGTGCGCCGCCGCACGCCGCGGCAACCCGCCGCGTCGTAGCGGTCAGGTGCTACACTGGCGCTTCACCGCGCCATGTACGCACCGCTCCTCGCCAACCGATACCTGACCTCGCGGATCGTGCCGCTCATCGCGGTGGCGTCGGTCGCGCTGTGCGTGGCGCTCGCCATCATCGTGGTCAGCGTGATGTCGGGGTTCCTTGACATGGTGCGCAGCTCGGGCAAGACGCTGATCGGCGATGTCGTGGTGTCGCGCGACATCACGGGAATCCCGTACTACGAGGAACTGCTGCGCGATATCGAAGCGCTGCCCGAGGCCGAGGCCGCGAGCCCGATCATCGAGACCTACGGCCTGCTCCAGATGCCCTACGGCACCGACGACGGCGGCAGCCGCATCGAGATGGTGCAGGTGTGGGGCATCGATCCCGCGACGCTCGAGCGCGTGACCGAGTACCGCAGCAAGCTGTACTGGCGAAAGCCCGGCGAGGCCGACGCGCGCGCGATGGCGCCCGACGACCCGCGGCTCGACCCCTCGTACCAGCGCGAGGCGGAGGGCATGGCGCTCGCGACCGCCGACGGCCGCCCGGGCATCGTGCCCGGCATCGAGATCTCGCCGTTCAACCGCCGCACGAGCGACGGCAGCTACCGCACCTACCGCACCGAGAGTCCGTCCGGCCAGCAGGATCCGGGCTTCTTCTTGGCGAACTCGGTGGGCGCCACGCTCACGCTCGTGCCCGTGTCCGACAAGGGCTCGCTCGGCGGCGAGAAGAAGCGGCGATTCGCGATCGTCAACGAGTTCCAGAGCGGCGTGTACCAGATCGACGCGCAGCGCGTGCTCGCGCCGATCGCGATCGTGCAGGAGATGCTGCGCCTCGACAAGGCGCCGATCGTCTCGCCCGACGAACTCGACGAGAACGGCAGGCCGAAGGTCGTGGGCGAGAGCCCCGCGCGCGCGACCACCATCGTGGTGAAGGCGCGCGAGGGCGTGACCGCCGACGCTCTGCGGGCCGCGGTCGAGCGCTGCTACGACCGGTTCGTCGAGCGCAAGCTGTCGGAACCCGGGCTGCGGGTGCCGCCGCCCTTGACCGAGACCGTGACCGTCGCGACCTGGGAGGAACGCCTCGCCGACCTCCTCGGCCCCGTGAAGAAGGAGCGCGAGATGATGCGCATCCTCTTCTCGATCGTCTACCTCGTCAGCGCGGCGCTCGTCCTGGCCATCTTCTGGGCGATCGTGCAGGAGAAGACGCGCGACATCGGCATCCTCCGCGCCGTGGGCGCGAGCCGCACGGGCGTGCTGTGGATCTTCCTGCGCTTCGGCCTCCTGATCGGCGTGGCGGGGTCGGCGCTCGGCGTGGTGCTCGCGTGGGCGGTGGTGTCGCGGCTGAACGAGATCCACGCGCTGCTCGGCATGCCCGCGCCGCTCTGGCTGCAGCTCGTGGCGTGGTGCGTGGTCGCCGGCCTGCTGGCGGTCGTGGTGCGCGGCGTGCTGCGCGCGTCGGCGCTCGAGGTCACCATCGGCATCTACCTCGCCGTCGTCATGGCGGGGCTCGGCGTCGGGCTCGCGCTGCACCAGGGGTTCGTGATGTGGGACCCGAGCGTCTACTACTTCAGCCGCATCCCGAGCGAGCTCGATGGCTTCACCGCGGTCACCACCGCGGTCGGAGGCGTGGTGTTCAGCGTGATCGGCGCTTCGATTCCCGCGGCGCGCGCGGCCGACACCGACCCCGTGAAGTCGCTGCGCTACGAATGACCATGCTGCTCTCCGCCGAACATGTCCGCAAGACCTACCGGCTCGGGCGCCTCGATGTGCCCGTCCTGCGCGACGCCACGCTGCATGTGGCCGAGGGCGAGTGGGTCGCGATCGTCGGCAGCTCGGGCTCAGGCAAGAGCACCCTGCTCCACCTGCTCGGCGGGCTCGACCGCGCCGACGCCGATTCGGGGCCGATCCGCTTCGCGGGCGAGAACATCAGCGCGTTCGGCGCGCGCCGCCAGAACCGCTACCGAAACCTCGATGTCGGGTTCGTCTTCCAGTTCTACCACCTGCTTCCCGAGCTCACGGTGCTCGAGAACGCGATGCTGCCCGGGCTTGTCGGCATGTCGCGCCTCGGATGGACCGCGCGCCATGCGGAACTGCGCCGCCGCACCGAGGCCCTGCTCGAGACCTGCGGCCTGGCGCACCGCCTGCGCCACAGGCCGGCGGAGCTTTCGGGCGGCGAGCGCCAGCGCGTGGCCATCGCGCGCGCCCTCATCAACGAGCCCAAGGTGCTGCTCGCCGACGAGCCGACCGGCAACCTCGACGCCCGCACGGGCGCGGGAATCCTCGACCTCCTGGCCGAGCGGCAGGCCGCGGGCCTGACCATGGTGATGGTCACGCACGATGCGGGCGTGGCCGCGCGCGCGCATCGGCAGGTGCGCATCGCCGAAGGCTGCGTGAGCTGAGCGAATCGGCGCGGCGGCTCAGTCGTTCGTGCTGAACCACTTGCCCGCCTGCGCGATCGCCTGCGCGCGACCGAGCCCGAACACGCGCTGGAAGCGCTCGCTCTCCGTCTCGCCGGCGCGCAGGTCCTTCGCGTACGCCACGATGCGCAGCCCGACCCGTTCGTACAGCCAGCGCGCGAACACATAGGAAAGCGACTCGGCCAAAGCGCGCTGCTCGGTCCAGGCCTTCGAGCCGTATGCGGCGTCGAGCACGCTCGCGAGCCGCACGCCGCTGCGGATCGCGCGCACGCCGTCGCCACGCAGGCGTGCGTCGGCGCGGGCCGCGGGCACGGCGAGATCGGCCATCAC
>JBJTOV010000060.1:0-3231 GCA_046074745.1 Planctomycetota bacterium
CGAAGTGCTCTTCAGCTGCACATCGCGGGTGAGGTTGCCCATGAGGAGGACCTTGTTGTAGCTCGGCATCGTTCATCTCCTTCGACCGCGGGGCGCAAACGCCACGCGGGTTGCCCGGAACGCGGACAGGTCCGCGGGGGGCGTGTTCAGGCGCCGGAGGTCGTCCCGACGCGGGCCATGAATGGTCTTTCCCACATGTTCCAGCAGCCCCCTCCGCCATCGACCTTCGCGAAGCCCTGCAGGCAAACCTGCGGGACGGCGCGAGTGGCTTCGGGTACGGCCGTGCACGCACACGGCCAACCGCTGTCTTTTCCTTGCTGTGCTGCGTGATCGCTGGCTTTGAACCACACGCGGCGCCGCACACGAGCGGAACCGCGCTGTTCGGATTCTATCAGGGTCGGCAACCGACAGGCCTTGCGCCGAACTTTTTTCCACGAGATTCTTGGACATCGCCTCCCTCCCAACCGCAAGTCGAGCGCCTGACCGACCTTCCGAGCGCTGATCGGCGCGCGGAACAACCCCGCGGCTTCCCTTTCCGCTGCGTTTCCGCCATACTGCTCGGCTCGCCACTCGTTGGGCGCCTCGGCCGCGTTGGCCGACCGCGTCCTAACTCACGGGGCCCATCGCCCCAGGACAGCGACCCATGGCACGACCCGTTGAACTGCTTCTTCTTCGCAATGTCGAGAACCTCGGCATCGTCGGCGACATCGTGACGGTGCGCGCGGGCTACGCCCGCAACTACCTGCTTCCGCACGCGCTCGCCGAGCATCCGACCGAGTCGAAGATCGAGGCCCTGAAGGAAGCGCGCGCGAAGGCGCTTGCCGAGATCGCCGCGATGCGCCAGCGCCGCGAGGAGACCATCGCGAAGCTCGAGGGCTATGTGATGAAGCTCGTCCGCAGCTGCAACGACCAGGGCGCCCTGTACGGCTCGGTCACGCAGCGCGACATCAGCGACGCACTGATCGCCGCGGGCTACGCGGTCGACGAGCGCGCCGTGCGCCTGGCCAACCCCTTCCGCCGCGTGGGCAGCTACGGCTGCACCATCCAGTTCGATCGCGACCTGAAGGTCGACATCTCGATCGAAGTGACCGCCGACCGCAACCTCGTGAACACCGAGGAAGCCGAGGCCGCAGCCGCGGCGACCGAGCAGGCGCTGGCCGCCGCCGAGAAGGAAGACGCCGAGGAGATGGCCCGCAAGGGTCGCCGCAAGCAGAAGGCCTGAGCCTTCGCCAGGCGGCTCCCCGCGGAACCCGCAGAAAACGACGAAGGCCCGGCGCGTGCCGGGCCTTCGTTCCTTTTTCCGTCGCTGGCGCGCTCAGCGCGCGCGGCCGAACTCGTGCAGCAGGTAGTTGGCCACATAGTCGAGGATGCTCGAGCACTCGGGCACATCGGGGTTCGAGGTCATGCCCATCGGCTCGAAGCGCATGCCGCGAAATCGCGCGCACGCCTCGGAGAGCGGAAGCCCGTGCTGCAGGCACAGGCTGAACGCGCGGCAGAAGCCCTGGATCAGCCCCGAAAGCGTCGAGCCCTCCTTCGACATCTTGATGAAGATCTCGCCGGGTCGGCCATCCTCGAACAAGCCCACGGTGAGGTAGCCCTCGTGGCCCGCGATCGAGAACTTGTGGGTCATGGAGCGTCGGGTCTCGGGAAGGACTTCGCGTCGCGAGGCGGTGATCGTGGTCATGGGTTCCATCCTTGGAGAGGCCTGGGTGAGGGATGCGAACTTCGAGATGCGGACTCCGTCCGCGGGGGCGGATCGTACAGGTGAACCGCGCGTCGCGGACCGCGGGAAACCCGCCACTTCCTATCGTCAGACCGCGAGGCGCTTCCGCAGGATCGGGACGAGCGACGCGGGCTCGAGGAACGCCTTGGTGGGCGGACGCAGGTAGACCTCGGTGAGACCGTCCTCGGCGGGCCCGCCGACGACCCGCACCGTGCCCTGGATGCCCGCGAACAGCCGCTCGAGGTCGCGCGGCCGTGTGGTGCGGAAGATCACATCGCTGTCGGTGCGCGCGATGGCGCGGATGCCGAGCGTGGCCGCGCGCAGCCTGATCTCGGCCGCCTCGAGCAGCCCGCGCGTCTGCGGCGGCGGGTCGCCATATGCGCTCGCAAGATCGGCCTCGACCCGCGCCAGCGCCTCGAGCGTGTCGGCCTGCCCGATGCGGCGGTACGCCTCCATGCGCCGCGCGTCGGAGGGAATCAACGACTTCGGCACAGAGCCCGCGATCCCGAGGTCGAGGATTGTGTCGAGCGGCGACACCTTCACCTCGTTGCGCAGCTCGGACACCGCGTGCTCGAGCAGCTGGCAGTACATCTCGTAGCCGACCGCGGCGATGTGCCCGCTTTGCTCCTCGCCGAGCAGGTTGCCCGCGCCGCGCAGCTCGAGGTCGCGCATGGCGATGCGGAATCCGGCGCCAAGCATCGAGAACTCCTCGACCGCGTGCAGGCGCTTCATCGCCTCCTCGCGCACGGGGCGGTCCTTGGGCAGCACGAGGTAGCAGTACGCGCGGTGCTTCCAGCGCCCCACGCGGCCGCGCAGCTGGTGCAGCTCGGCCAGGCCGAACATGTGCGCGTTGTTGATGATCATCGTGTTCGCGGTCGGGATGTCGATGCCCGACTCGATGATCGTGGTCGACACGAGGATGTCGGCCTCGCGGCGCATGAAGCGCAGCATCGCATCCTCGAGCTCCTTGGGCGGCATCTGGCCGTGCCCGACCACGATGCGCGCGTCGGGCGCGAGCGCGCGGATGTCGTCGGCCACGCTGAAGAGGTCGCTGATCCTGTTGTGGACGAAGAAGACCTGCCCCTCGCGCGCGAGCTCGCGCAGGATCGCCTGCTGGATGCGCCGCTCGTTGTGCGGAATGACCTCGGTGACGATCGCGCGGCGGTCGGCGGGCGGCGTGGTGAGCGAGCTGATGTCGCGCAGGCCGAGCATGGCCATGTGCAGCGTGCGCGGAATCGGCGTGGCCGACAGGGTGAGCACATCGGCGGTGACGCGGAACTCGAGCAGCCGCTGCTTGTGCTCGACGCCGAAGCGCTGCTCCTCGTCGACCACCACGAGGCCGAGATCCTTGAACACCACATCCTTCGAGAGGAGGCGGTGCGTGCCGATGATGACATCGACCTCGCCGCGCGCGAGCGCCTCGAGCGTGCCGCGCTGCTCGGCATCGGTCTTGAAGCGGCTCACGCTCTCGATGCGGAAGGGATACGCGCGGAACCGCTCGCGGAAGC
>JBJTOV010000061.1:0-7002 GCA_046074745.1 Planctomycetota bacterium
CCTTCGCCGCATTCCCAACAATCCCGGCGTGCAGGGCATGCTCTTCGAGGCCGTCGCCAACGCGGGGATCCTCGTCGACGACATCGTGCAGACCGAGTTCGGCGAGGTCGCGTCGATCTCGTTCACGGTCGACCACGGCGACCTCGCCGATGTGAAGATCGCCGCGTCGCAGGTGCTCGACAAGGTCGGGACGGGCGAGCTCGCGTTCGAGATCGGCCTCGCCAAGGTGTCCGTTGTCGGCACGGGCATGAAGAGCCATGTGGGCGTGGCGAGCAGGATGTTCACGGCGCTCGGCGCGGCGAACATCCCGATCCACAACATCACGACCAGCGAGATCAAGATCTCGTGCATCGTGGCCAAGGAGCACGCCCAGCGGGCGCTCGCGATCGCGCACGAAGCGTTCGGGCTCGAGAAGCTCGGCGCCAAGCAGTCGAACGAAACGACGGCGGTGTAGGCGGCGAAGGCCGCGCGGCGCCGCGGGGGTTTCCTACTCCCAACCCCACTTAACATAATACATATTATGAGACCTTATGGATTGGGGGGCGCGTCGCCTCCCGTGCCGCGAACTGCGCCCGCTCATCGGGCATCGAGCCCTCCGCGCTGCAGGATGGCTGGCGAACTCGGTTCCGTACGATGGCGGCCATGGAGTCCGCTGCACCCGACGACGCGCATGCCGAGCAATCGCCAACGGACGGGCTGTTTCCGGAGCCGCCGCCGCCGTCGGTGCCCGCTTTCGCGCCGCTCTGTTCGGTGTTCAGGCGGTTCCTGAAGAGCCGCGACCTCAAGTACACGCAGGAGCGCGCGGATGTCCTCGACGCGATCATCGCCCGCGACGGCAATTTCGAGGCCGAGGAGCTGCTCCTCGACCTGCGAGCCCGCGGCCACGATGTCTCGAAGGCGACGGTCTACCGCACGATCCGGCTCCTGCTTGACGCAGGCATCATCACGCAGTCGCTGTTCGACGCCAAGCAATCGCATTACGAGCTGCTCTACGGGCGCGAGCCGCGCGACTGCATGGTGTGCATGAAGACGGGCCGCCGCATCGAGTTCCACAGCAAGGAGCTCGTCGCGCTGCGCGACCTCATCTGCCAGGAGCTCGGCTGGCAGCCCGTCGGGCACAGGTTCCAGATCTTCGCGGTCAGCCCGCGCGAGTAGCCATCGCGGTCGCGCGGATCACTCGTCGAACTCAGGCGTTTCGGCGCCTTCGATGCGATGGCGCATGAGCAGCCAGTCGCCGAGGTCGGCCAGCCGGCAGCGCGGCGAGCAGAATGGGGCGTGCGTCTCCCCTGCCGGGGGCCTGCCGCACACGGGGCAGGCAGGGGGCGTGATGCGCGGAGCGCGCACGAGCAGCGCAAGGCCTTCGGCGATGCGTCGGCGCTCGCGGTCGTCGAACCCCGCGGCGTCGATGGTGACCGTGCGCGTCGGCTCGTCGGACGAGGCTCCCCCGCCGCCCTGCGCGTGCTCGAGGCGGATGCGCAGGTGGCGCGAGGGCAGCGCCGCGGCCAGCCGCTCGGGCCATTCGATGGCGATCACGCCGTCGCCCGCAAGCAGTTCGTCGAAACCAAGCGCATCGAGGTCGTCGGCGCCGATCCGCCACGCGTCGATGTGGGCCAGCGGCCGCTCGCCGCCCGCGTGATCCATGCGCAGCGTGAAGGTCGGGCTGGCGACGGCGCCCTCGTCGGCGCCGAGCCCTCGCGCGAGGCCGCGGGTGAAGGTGGTCTTTCCTGCGCCGAGTTCGCCCGAGAGGAGCACCGCGATCGCGCCGCGATGCGCGGAGCGCGAGCGAAGGAGGTCGCCGAGCACCGCGCCGAACTGCTCGGTCTCGTCGCTCGTGCGCAGATGGAAGGAGAGCGGGAGGTTCACCGCGCCCCCCCGTCGTCGGCGTGCTCGAATCCCGCGCGCGTCGCGTCGAACGAGCGCACCCCGTCGCGCACGCGCACCTCGGGCGGCCCCGCGACGACGGTGCCGATCCGCGCGACGGGCACCCCCGCGGCGAACGACGGCACCGCGGCGCCCGCACGCGCCGTGAACGCAAGTTCGTAATCCTCGCCTTGCCCGATCGCCGCGCGCGGGTCGATTCCCGCGGTCACGGGCACGCGGGCGAGGTCGAGCTCGATCGAAACCCTCGACATGCCGGCGATGTGCCCAAGATCGCGGCCAAGGCCGTCGCTCACATCGATCATGGCGCCGAGCGCATCGCCGAGTCCGTCGCAGAGCGCGTGCGCGGCGGCGATCCGCGGCGTGAAGTCGAGATGCCGACCGCTGCCGTCGGCGTTCCACGCGCCGCCGATCGCGCCGGTGACGAACACGCCGTCACCCGGCCGCGCGTGCGCCCGCAGCGCGAAGCCGCGCGCCTCGTGGCGAGGCACCGCCACGATGGTCACGCTCGCCTCGATGGGTGCGCGCGGATCGGAGCTCGAGGTCTGCGCAAGGTCGCCGCCGACGAGCGGCGCGTCCCATGCCGCGCCCGTCTCGCGCAGGCCGTCGAACAGCCGCGCCGCGCGCTCGTCGGAGATGCCGCGCGGCAGCACCACGGTCGCGACGATGGCCACGGGGCGTGCGTTCGCCATCGCCGCCACATCGCTCAGGTTCCGAAGCACCGCCTTTCGGCCGAGGATGTAGGGGTCGCAGCCCCACGGCGCATGGCGGCCCTCGATCGCCCCGTCGGCCGCGATCAGCATGCGCTGCCCCGCGCCAAGCTCGAGCACCGCCATGTCGTCGCCCGGCGGAACCGACACGCGCGACGGCAGCAGGCTGTTGGCCGCGAAGACCCGGTCGAGGAAGTCGAATTCCCGCATGGGTCACCAGAGGATGCGCACCAGCACCTGGGTCGCGACGAGCGCGTAGAAGCCGGCGACCAGGTCGTCGATCAGGATCCCGAGACCACCCTCGAAGCGCTGCCAGCCGCGCGCGGGCGGCGGCTTCACGATGTCGAACAGGCGGAAGCTGAGGAACGCGATCGCACAGGTGGCGATGATGTGCGCGTTGTCGCGGTCCCATGGCAGCCACATGAGCGCGAGAGACTGGCCCGCGATCTCGTCGGCCACCACCGACCCCGGATCCTTCTTGCCGAAGCGCTTCTCCGCGGCGGCGCCGAACACCAGGCATCCGACGCCGAAGAAGAGCCCGACGCCCGCGAGCGCCATGTCGATCGACCGCGCCTCGACGCCCGCCATCGCAAGGACGAGCGCAAGCGCCACGGGCGGCAGCGAGCCCCAGGTGCCGGGTGCGGGGCGGAGGAGTCCGAAGCCCATGCCCGTCGCGATCCAGGTGCCGAATCCGCCGCCATCCGTGCGCGCGCTCATGCCGAGCCTCCGGTCTTCTGCGCGGGAACGCGCAAAGCGCGGTGAATGTAGGTGATCGAACTCAGGACGGTCAGCGCCACCGTCGCCCACACCGCGCCGTCGCGAAGGTTGACCATCCACACGGGCGGCTCTGATCTCGTGGCGGTGAACACGCAGCAGCCCACGCAGAACGACTGCACGAACATCTTCAGCTTGCCCGACCAGTCGGCGGGAAACGCGACCCCGCGCGACTCGAGGTGCGCGCGCAGGCCCGACACCAGCAGTTCGCGCAGCAGGATCACCACGACCATCCACGGCGCCACCGCGGATCCGATCATCGCGTTCGCAGGAATGGGCTCGAACATCGGGGAAGCGAGGTAGATGAAGCCCCCGAGGACCAGCGTCTTGTCGACCAGGGGGTCCATGATCCGCCCGAAGGCGCTCACCACATTCCAGCGCCGCGCCAGAGCGCCGTCGAGGATGTCCGACAGGGCGGCGGTGGCGAAGATCCCCATGGCCCAGCTGCCGAGGCGTTCGATCTCGGCCGCGGGCGCCGCTCGGTCGAGCCTCTCGAGCGCCGCGAAGAACACCACGGCCAGCGCAAGCCGCAGCAGCGTGATGGCGTTGGGAAGGGCCCGTCGGACTGCCGAAGGCATGGCCTCGGATGCTACCTGCGCCGCGCGCCCCCCGACGGCCTCCTTGGTTGCGGGAAACCCCCTCCACCCCTACATTCCCGCCTTCGGTTCCCGAGCGTCGGGAGCCGCCCGCTGGCCGCTGCGCGGTCGTCGGGGCGCGATGTCGCACAGGGCCCGAACAGGCCGCGTGCGTCACCGCATGGCCGAGAACTTCCGAGAGCGCGGCATGGATTTCGCCTCCCCCACCCTCGACTCGTTGCTCCTCCCCGCCCAATCGAACCCCTTCTCGGGTGCATCGCTGGCGCTCACCGTTGCGGCGGCCATCAGCGCCGCAGGCCTTGGCCTGCTCATGCAGCCCGGCCGAAAGGGCCTGCGCATCGCGGGCACCGTGATCGGGCTCGCGGGCTTCGCGATGCTCATGGTCGAGGTGCTCAAGCGCGCGGGCGAGGCCGAGGGCGCGCCGCCCGTCTTCCCCGTGATCTTCGGCTTCATCGCGCTCGCGGGCGCGGTGCGGCTGATCACCCACTCTCGGCCCGTGTTCGCGGCGCTCTACTTCATCCTGGTCGTGATCGCCACCGCGGGCATGTTCCTGCTGCTCGGCGCCGAGTTCATGGCGTTCTCGCTGATCATCGTCTACGCGGGCGCGATCCTGATCACCTACATGTTCGTGCTCATGCTGGCGCAGCAGTCGCCTGTGCCGGGCGTCGGCGACGCGTGGTACGACCGCCAGCCGCGCGAGGCGTTCTGGGCGGTGCTGGTCGGGTTCGTGATGCTCGCCACGCTGTCCGACGCGTACTTCTCGGCGAAGTCCCAGTCGTTCCGCGCCGATGCCGAGGCGCGCAGCGAGGCCGAAGGCATGCGCTCGCAGTGGCTGCGCCTCGAGGCAATGCCGAAGCTGCTGCTCGAGACCACGCAGAAGGCGCACTTGGCGGCATGGAAGTCGGCGGGCCCGGGCGAGAGCAAGGCCGAACCCGTCGCGTCGCTCGTCGCGGCGTCGGACGGCTCGTTCGTGCGCTTCGCCGGCAGCGACGCGATGGTCGAGGCGAAGTTCGCCGACGGATCGACCGCGACCGTGGTGCTGCCTCCGTCCCTCGCCCCTGACAACAGCCGCCAGGTCGGCGTCGACCTCGTGTCGCGTTTCCCCGCAAGCCTCGAGATCGCGGGCGTGGTGCTGCTGATGGCGCTCTTCGGCGCCGTCATCCTCGCGCGCCGCCAGATCGAGCTCGGCGAAGACGAACGCCGCGAGCTGGCGGGCCTGCGACGGCTCACCGTCGACGGCGAGCCGGGAGGTGGGCGATGAACCTCGAAGGAACCCTCATGCTCGCGATGAACGACTCGCAGACGGTGAACGCGGCGCTTCTCCTGAGCGCGCTCCTCTTCACCTGCGGACTCGTCGGTTTCCTCACCCGTCGGAACATGATCATCATGTTCCTCTGCACGGAGCTGATGTTCCAGGCGGCGGCGCTCGCCCTGATCGCCTTCGGCAATGTGCACCACAATGTCTCGGGGCAGGTCTTCGTGATCTTCATCCTGACGGTGGCCGCCGCCGAGGCCGCGCTCGCGCTCGGCCTCGTCGTGCTGCTCTACCGACGCCGCGAGACCCTCGACAGCGAGGCCTGGTCGGAACTGAAGGAAGCCTGACGCCCGAAACGGCGGCGGCGCAGGACGCGCCGCACGCCGACGAACAGACCACCCACGGCAGCCAAGAGCCAACGACATGATCGACAGCCTCATCCATGCCGCCCACGCCATGCCCGCCGTTCTCGGCGAGGCCAACGCGCTGAAGGCGGCCGTTCCCGCGACGGACCTCGGGTGGGCGGGACTCATCCTGCTCTTCCCCGCGGTGTCGGCCATCCTGTGCGGCGCCTGCGCCGCGATGGGCGTGAAGGGCAAGTTGCCCGGCGCGATCACCGCGCTCGCGCTCCTCGCCTCGTTCGGCACCACGCTCGCGCTCTACCTGAACTTCCCCGCCGACGGCCCGCGCACGGTGCACCTGTTCGACTGGGTCGCCGTCGCGTGGACGGGCAAGGCCGCGACCTGGTCGAGCTTCATGGCGCCGTTCGCGCTGTACATCGACTCGCTGACCCTGCTCTGGATGCTGTTCGTGACGGGCCTTGGCTCGCTGATCGCGATCTATGCGACCGAGTACATGGAGTCGGATGTCGGCAAGGGCTACGCGCGATTCTTCGGCTCGGTGAGCGTCTTCCTCTTCGCGATGGGCGCGCTCGTGATGGGCGGAAACCTCATCCTGCTCTATCTCGGCTGGGAGGGCGTCGGCCTCGCGAGCTACCTGCTCATCGGCTACTACTACCAGCGCCCGAGCGCCGTGGCCGCCGCGAAGAAGGCGTTCATCATGAATAGGATCGGCGACCTCGGCCTTGCGCTCGCGGTCTTCCTGATCTGGGTGAACTATGGCACGGTCGAGTACAGCGCGCTCTTCAGCGCGATCGGCAGCGGCACCGATGTCGCGACCGGCAGCGAGTGGTCGAAGGCCGCCATCCCGTTCTGCCTGATGCTGGGCGCGTTCGGCAAGAGCGCGCAGTTCCCGCTGTATGTGTGGCTTCCCGACGCGATGGAAGGCCCCACTCCGGTGTCGGCCCTCATCCACGCGGCGACCATGGTCACCGCCGGCATCTACCTGATCGCCCGCACCTTCCCGCTGTTCGACCTGCATCCGTGGGCGCTGCCGACGGTGGCGATCGTCGGCTGCGGCACGGCGCTGCTCGCGGCCACGATCGGCATGGCGCAGTACGACATCAAGCGCGTCATGGCGTACTCCACGGTGTCGCAGCTCGGGTACATGTTCCTCGGCCTCGGCCTCGGAACCACCTTCGGCGCGGTCTACCATGTGTTCACGCATGCGTTCTTCAAGGCGCTGCTCTTCCTCTGCTGCGGCGCGATCATGCACGGCATGGCGGGCCAGCTCGACCTGCGCAAGATGTCGGGCATGCGCAATGTGAAGGGCTTCGGAATCGTCAGCTGGACCTTCCTGATCGGCTGCCTCTGCCTCGCCGGCTTCCCCTTCAGCGCCGGATTCTTCTCGAAGGACACCATCATCGCGCAGGCGTTCGTCGCCGAGCGCC
>JBJTOV010000062.1:0-10294 GCA_046074745.1 Planctomycetota bacterium
GGCGCGAAGTCCGTAGTCCCGGCCGCGCGGGCGCTGCCCGCGCGGCTGCGGACATGGCGCGTAGCGCCATGGACGCGTCTCCCGCTCAGGAGGCGAGAAGGGAAAGGGGCGGCCGCAGGCCCCCCCTTTCCATTTCTCGCCGACAGCGGGAGACGGGACTCGAACCCGCGACATTCAGCTTGGGAAGCTGACGCTCTACCAACTGAGCTACACCCGCGACGCGCGCAGTATAGCGCGCCGATTTCCGCGGGAAACAGCCTAGATCGACCACGCGGCGAGCAGCATCGACATGTCGGCGGCATCCACGAGGCCGTCGCCATCCAGATCGGCCGTGCATTCTCCCTTCGGCGGACACGCGCCCCACGCGGCAAGCATGATCGAGAGGTCCGCGGCGTTGACCGAGCCTGATCCATCGAGATCGGCGGGCGAGGGCACGCTGCGCGCCACGCGCACATTGTCGATGCGCATGGTGAAGTCGGTGAAGCCGAAGAAGAACCCGGGTTGCAGCGTCGTGAAAGACACAGCATCAACACCCGAGAGCACATCGCGAAAGGTCGTGCCCGCCGGCAGCTGAGGCTCTCCGGTCGGGCTCTCGGCTCCGTAGCCGCCCCAGCCCGGCGGAAGCGCCGTTGCGTTCGGGTCGAAGGTCACGCTGAAAGTGGTCCACGACCCGGTGCTCGCGGCAGAGATCGGCGCGAACAGGAACCAGACGCTCTTCCACGAGTAGCCGGCGGGGGGGTTCGTCGTGTCGCGCAGCTCCACGAGGAACGGCCGCGAGACGGGAGAACCGAAGAACGAGAGGTTCTCGACGCGGACATCGATCGAGATGGTCGCGCTCGCGGCGCTCGTGAAGTCTCCGAGGAACGCGGGGTTCGTGCTGTTGAAGAACGAGATCCCGAAGTTGTTGAACACCGTGCGCATGTTCGCGTCGGGGTTGCCCCCCGTCGCCACGATCGAGGTCGATCCGCCCGGTCCTGCGGGCCCGATCCAGCCCTCGGCACCGTTCGAGAAGGTGACGACCGTCGTCTGCGCGGCGGCAGATGGAGCAGCCGCCAGAGCGCATGCGAGGAGCGTGCAGGGGAGCAGGTTCGGCGGGGCCATGACGCGAATCTAGCCCGTGTTGAGGGCATCGCAAGCAGAGGGCCCGAGTTCACCCGCGCGCCGCCGCGTCGCGGCAGGACCGCGCCGCCGCTTGCGCTGCGCGCTCCATGTCGGCGCTGTCGAGGTCGCGGCAGGCGGCCACGGCTACGGCGGCGGGGAGCGCGCCGCGGCCGACGAGGTCGATGAACTCGCGCGGGCCGACGACGAAGGCGATTCCCGCAACGCCGCGCGCGCCTGCAGCGCTCCACGAAGGCCCGAACGCGCGGATCGCCACGGTGCCTGGAAGCAGGAGCGCCGCCTGCGTGAGCGGTTCGCTGGCGAGCTCCTCGCTGGTCAGGTCGAGGATGAGCGCGGGGCGCGTGGCGCGCGAGCGCAGCCGAAGCAGCTCGCGCGGCGCGAGGTTCGCGCGTGCGCCGCATGCGTCGGAAACAGGGCTCGACAGCACCACGACCTGCGCGTCGCGCGCCGCGGCGATCAGCGTGTCGAGCGACGCGTCATCGCGAGCAATCGCGATTTCCCGCACCACGCTGCCGTCCGCCCGTGTGCGCGCCGCGATCGTTTCGTTGACGGGCGTGGCGAGCACCACGCTTCGATCGGCGATCAGCGCCGACACGACTGCATCCACCGCGGCGTCGGTCGATGGAAACACGGCGATTTCGTCGAGCCCGGCCGAGATTCGCGCGGCGATGCGCTCGATCAGCGGCCGTGCGGGGTCGAGGGTCCACGCGGGTGGCGGAAGCGGTGCGGGGGCGCACGCGGGTGTGGTTGTGGCCGCAGGCGTGGCGGTGATCGCAGGCGTGGCTGTGGTCGGAGGCGTGGCCGTGGTCGGAGGCGTGGCCGTGGGTGCAGTCGTGGGTGTCGCGAGACCCTCGGCGAAGGAGGCGGTTTCAGCAGCGAACTCGGTCGTGATGGCGGTCATGGTTCTGTCCTTTGGTTGTGCGATTGAACGCATCGGAGTGCAGGCGGTCGGAGAGTTCCTCGGGAGGTCCCGCAGGCTCGCAGCCAAAGCAAGCGACGCCGGCGGGGGGCCGGCGTCGCGGATGGGTCACGATTGAATTCGGTTCGTTCAGTCGGATCCGCGCGCCAGCGGGTGCATATGGAGGGCATGCATAGGCATGTGCGCATGCATGCACGCCATCGCGGCGGCGGCCGAACCGATGCCGGTTTCCGCGAAGCCGCACTTCACGCCGATGTCCGAGGCATCGCCGCGAAGGGCGATCGCCAGGTCGGCGGTGCGTGAAGTGTTGCGCGGAGCGGTCATGGGGGGCGCAGGATAGGCAGCCGCCATCGCCTGTCAATCACGAATCGGACAAATTCAAGCGGCAACGACCCCATGCCGCGTTGCGCGGCCGCGTGAGATCCCACTGCGTACGCGGGAGCCGTCGCCTACTTCTGCGCCGGCGTCCACTCTTTCACGCGTTCGCCGATCGCCTCGACCGTGGCCTCGTCGAGATGCGCGCAGGCCCGCGACGCCGCGTACTCGGCGCCCGCGGCGCGCTTCGACTTGGCGAGCATGAGCCAGAACGCCGCGTCCTTCGTGGTCTCGAGGTTGCCCGCCGCAGAATCGGCCAGCGAGCGGCCGTAGCGGTACATCGAGCGCGCATCGCCGAGTTCGGCGGCCTTCAGCCACCACTCGCGCGCCTTCGCGTCGTCGCGCGCCACGCCCCAGCCAGCCTCGTGCTGCCATCCGAGGTTGAACATCGCGCGCACCGAGCCGCGCGACGCAGCCGCCGTCCACAGCTCCTGCGCCTTGCCAGCCGATGCGCCTTCGGCGATGCCGAGCGCACCAAGCACCTCTGCGCGCTCGATGGGCTGGTCGTCGACGCGCGCGAGCAGATCGCCGAGCGCGACCTCGGCGCGCGCATCGCCCGCAGCGGCAAGAGGCCCAAGCAACTTGGCCGCGCCGCCCTCGTCGGTGGGCGAGCGGTCCATCAGGTTGAGCGCGAGCATGAACGCCGCCTCGACGCTGGTCGCCGCCGAGGCCTCGAGCACCTTGCGCGACAGGCCGATGTCGATCCTGCCCGCCTTGCCGTTCACCAGAACGGCGGCCATGCGCATGCGCTGCACATCGGAGCCATCGGAAAGCACGGTCGCCGCCACCGCGTCGAGCATCGTGCCCACTTCGCGCACGCCACCCTCGGCCGCGACCAGCCACCATGCCGCGACATCCTTCGCGGTCGCGCCCGTCTGCGCCGCCAGCGTGCACATCTTCCACGCGGCCTGCGCGTCGCCTTCCTGCGCCGCCGAGCGGTAGAGCTCGGTGGCGCGCGCCGCACTGCCGCCCGAAGCCATCATGCGGGTGGCCAACACGCGGGCCGCGATCGGCGAACCAGACGCGGCCTGCGCTTCAAGCCACGCGTCAGTGCCTTCGAGCGTCGGCGCGTTTGGTCCGTCGAGCATGGTCGCGAGCGCGATCGCCGCCTTCGCCGACCCCGCGTCGGATGCCGTGCGGTAGAGCGCCGCAACCTCGGCCACAGGCTTGCCCTCGGCCTCCGCGATCTGCGCAAGCGCATGCATCGCATCGCCGCGGCCACCTGCGGCCGCCTTGTCGAGCAGCTCGCGGCCCTCGCGCGCGTGCGCGCCCGACAGAGGCTCGATCGCGAGCGCCACGCCGAGGTTGGTGGCAAGCGCCAGATCGCTCGGATTCGCCGAGAAGTCGGCGCGCAGGCTCTCGATGTCCTTCTCGCGCGCCTCGACCGCCTCGGTCGAACCCGGGAATGTCGCAACCGCGGCGATGATTCCGTCGCCGATGCCGAAGATCGCCCATCCCGCGATCAGGCCCGCGCACACGGCTTCCTTCGAGTCGACCCACAGCTTCCATGCGAAGCTGCCCACCGCATGGTGGTACTTGCGCTCGAAGAAGGTGAAGAGCGCGGCGCCCGTCCACATCATCACGGTCGACTCGGGCGGCAGCACGACGCCGAGGCCGATGCCCACCGCGCTGAGCGGGAACTTGCCCTTCGAGCGCACGCGCCACACCTCGAACAGGAACGCGAGCGCCGCGCCCGCGAGCATGGCCCACGCGGCGCTGACGGGCAGCACGCCCCACATCTTGCTGATGCCGTCGGCGCCGACCTGCACGGTCTGCCCGCCTTCGCCCATGCCGCCGATCACCTTCGAGATCGCGGCCCATTGCACCGCGCCGGGCACCGCCCACGACTCGGTGATGTGCTGCTCGATCGCGACATCGGGCTTCCGCGTCCACAGGAAGAGCAGGTAGAAGAGCGGCGTCGACGCCAGCGCGCCCGCGACGATGCCGATGCAGTGGCCGATCGCCTGCTGGCGCGGCTTCGCGTCCAGCATGTAGCCAGGCTTGATGTCCATCAGCAGGTTCGACGCGTTGCCCGCGACCTCGGTGGTCACGCCCGCGGTCATCAGGTTGGTGGCGGGGTTCGCGGGCTGCAGTGCGCCGAAGCTGAACTGCGTGATCTTCGACAGCGAGCCCGTGGGGGTGGTGCCCGTGAGCGCAGTTGCGTTCGCGGCGATCAGGGTGAGCACGATGATCAGCGGGATCGAGAGCGCGCCGATCCACCAGTCGACGCCGAACCACTCGTGGTTGATGTAGATGATCACCGCCGACACGATCGGGATGCCGATGAAGCTCCACTTGAGCGGCAGCTCGACATGGCGCAGGCAGTCTTCGTTCTGCGACTTCTTGGCGAACAGGCCCGTGAAGGCGCTGATCAGCATCTTCGGCTTCGCGAACAGGCCGACCATCGACGCGGTGACCATCATCGAGACGCCCCACCAGAGGCACCAGGTGTTGGTGAGGTGCGCGCGGCCGAAGATGGCGTCGCCGTACAGGTAGGTTCCGTCGGGGTTCGCGATCTCGGCGATGTTGCGCGGCATGATCTCGCCCGCGCCGACCATGAGCGGCGCCACGAACAGGAAGTTCGCCACCATGCCGATCAGCACGCTGTTGGCGATGCGCATGCCCATCAGGCCACCTGCGCCGATCATCGACAGGTCGAACGCCAGCGTGAACCCGAGCTGGTTCAGTTTCACGCCATTGATCGCGGGCGTCCACAGCCAGGTCGACTTGGCGGCGAGCGCGTAGTACCAGTCCTCGAGGTGGTCGGGCACCTTCCACATGCCGTCGGTGGCCTTCACCATGCCCGTCTTCACCTGCAGGAACGCCATGTAGCCCGTGGCCACGATCAGCTGCAGGCCCGCGCCGATCGCGGCGGCCCACGCGAGCGCCTTTGCCTTGAACAGCCCCGAGCCCACGCCGCCGTCGGCCTGCGCGCCCGCCTTCGCGACGGGCGTGCCGTCGACCATGTTCTTCGTGCCGCCCTGCGGCGCGGCGGGATACAGCGAGTCGAGCACGACCGCGCACGCCCGACCCTCGTGGAACGGCTGCTGCTCGTCGTTGATGAAGCGGCGCTTCAGCGGGAACGCGACCAGCACGCCCAGAATGCTGGCCACGATGTTCCAGATGAGCATCTTGTGCCATTCCATGGTCTCGTTGGTCACGAACATGTAGGCCATGAGCGCCGAGATCATCGGGCCGGTCATGTAGCCGGCGGCGGTGGCGATCGACTGCACCGCGTTGTTCTCGAGGATGGTCATGTCCTTCGAGATCTGCGTGCGCGCCAGCGCGCGGAAGATCACGAACGACAGGATCACGCTCGTCACGCCCACGCCGAGCGTCCAGCCCGTCTTCGCGCCGATGTAGAGGTTGGTCGCGGACAGGATGCCGCCGAGCAGGAAGCCCGTGAGCGCGGCGCGCAGCGTGAGCTGCGGCATGTTGCCGCGGAACACATTCTCAAGCCACCAGCGGTCCTTCTGCTCACGGGTCCAGGTCTGGGTCTGTTCGTCGGTCAGGTGGGGAAGGGCCATGGGGCGCAATGTAGGGCAAGTGGGAAACTCCCTCCAATCGCGCGGCGCTCGTGTAGCCTGACCGCATGGCGCGACGCGACCGGGAAAGCCAGCCGAGCTGGGGCAAGCGGACCCCGCCCAAGGCCGAGCGGGCCGCTGCGGCGGCCGAGCTCGAGGCCGAGGCGCGGCGCAAGGCCGCGGGCATCTCGAAGTCGGCCGAGCAGCTGCGCACGCCGCCCCAGCGCATGCTGGGCGAGCGCTCGCGGTTCGTGGGCATCGACCTCGGGCTCGCGACGGGCATCGCGGTCTACAACCGCGACGGTCGGCTCGAGTCGGTGCGCTCGCGGCGGTTCCAGTCGAAGGACGCGCTGCGCGCCGCGGCGGGCGCGATCCTCGACGGCATCGAGCATGTCCACAGCGTGATCGTCGAGGGTGGCGGCGAACTGGCCGAGGCGTGGCAGCGCGCGGCCGCGCACCGCGGCATCCATCTGCGGCTCGTGCATGCGGGCGAGTGGCGCGCGCGGTTCCTCTACGAGCGCGAGCACAGGAGCGGCGCCGATGCCAAGGCGCATGCGGTGCGAATCGCCGCGCAGGTGGTCGCGTGGAGCGGAACGAAGGGCGTGACCGCGGGTATCGGCCACGACGCCGCCGAGGCGATTCTGGTCGGCCTGCACGGCGTGATCGAGGCGGGGTGGCTTTCCGAGGCGCCGCGCTTCAGGCACTGACGGCGGCGCCGAACACGGCTCCGTCGCGGCGCCACGCGAACGCGGACATCGGCGCGCGGCCGTCGAGCGAGAGCTCGATGCGCCAGTGGTCGCTGGCGCCTTCGGCGAACGGCGCGCAGCGCTCGAACGCGCGGGCCACCAGCGCGGTGCCGAACCAGCCGACCTCGAGCGCATGCGCCTTGACGCACGACTCGCGCGCGCACCAGAGGGCGAGCGGGCCCGCGACAAGCGCCGCGTCGGCTGCACGCACCAGCCCGAGTTCCTCGGCCGAGATCGCCATGCGCACCAGAGCCTCGGCGCGCGAGGGCTCGATTTCCTCGACATCGACGCAGAGGCCGACGCATTGGCCGCGGCCTGGGCCGAACGCGGCCCCCGCGGTGGCGGCCAGCGCGCGCATGCGGGAATGCGCGATCGAGCAGGGGGGCGGCGCGTCGGACGAGAGTTGCGGACGGCCGCGCGCATCGCGCAGGACGGCGCCTCGCGCGATCGCCTCGCCGTGCGCGTAGGTGAGCGCGCGGCGCAGGGCGATGCGGCCCGCCGCGAATCCCGCGCGTCGCGCGGGTGACGCGAATCCGCGCGCGAGCGCCGCCTCCTCGGGATGCAGCGCGTCGAGCGCCGAGTCATCGTGCGGGCCAAGTGGCTGCTCGGCGAGCACGAGCTCGACCGACGGTTCGGGCAGAACGAGTCGCGCGACGCCGTTCATCGCTTCGCGGGGCGCGTGCGTGTGGGTTTGCGTGTGGGTTTGCGCGTGGATTTGCGCGAGGGTTCGCGCGTGGGTTCGCGCGTGGGCTTGCGTGCAGACTTGCCTTGCGGCGCCGACTGCGCAGCGGACTTTGGCGTGGATTGCGCGGTGGACCGCGACTTTTCCTGCGACTTGACCTGCGACTTGACCTGCGACTTGTCCTGCGCCGGCCGCAGCGCGAGCAGCACATCGCCCGCGCCCTTCGTCAGGCGGCGCTCGGGCAGCGATTCATCGGTCGCGTCGTAGCAGGCGAGCACCTCGAACCCGCCCGCGACCGCAAGGCAGTCCTTGAGCAGCGCGAGCGGGAAGGTGATCAGGTCGTACTGCTCGGTGATCACCGGAGGCGCGTCCTTCACGCCCGCGGTGATCGCGATCTGCAGGATGCGCTCGCACCGCGTCACGGGCTGGAGCCCGAGCGTCTGGGTGCGCAGCGCCGCGAATCCGCCTCCCGGCACATCGACGGGGCCGCGTTCGTACACCACGCTTGGCTCGATGCGGTCGCCTTCCTCGCGCACCGCGAGACCGAGCAGGTACACGCCGCGTGGCGACATGCGGCGCCTCACCGCGGCGAGGTGCTCGGCCACATCCATGTACTCGGGCAGATGGCCGATCGAGTTGTCGAGGTTGACGACGAGGTCGAAGCCGTCGCCGAGTTCGTCGGGCGGTCGGCGCATGTCGCCCACGCGCACGGTGGCGCCGCGCGTGGGCAGATTCTCCGAGGCAAGCGCGATCGCGTCCTCCTCGAGGTCGCAGCCCGCGACCTCTGCGCCCTTCGCGGCGAAGTGCGCCAGCCACAGGCCCGGACCACACGCGGGGTCGAGCACGCGGCGCGGCGTGCGCCCGAGCAGCCGGCGCACCTCGCGGTCGATGGAGCCGCGCATTTCGCCCGACGGCTGGAAGAACGCGGCGTACATCGCGCTGCGGCGGTAGAAGGCATTCGACATGTCGCGAAGGTAGCGTTCGCATGCGCGATCGGTTGGCAACGGCGCGGCGTGCGGCGAAAACTCTCAAAGAAAGTGGCGGAAACAAAGCGGATTCCGCGTGGTTTCATCGCCGCACATGCCGATCGACGCATGGCGGCGAACGCGCGCGATTGCTATGCTTGCCCAACGCCTCTTTCCGGGGGCGATCGTCCAGAGGTAGATTCCATGTCGAAGCAACACTCCGGCGGGGCCGCGCGAGCGGCGCGTTCTGTGGCATCGGAAGGCCATGGTGTGATGTCGCTTTCCGACAACGCCGTGTGGTCGGCGCTGAAGTCGCCGATCCGCTTCCAGCTCTTCGAGGCCGTGCGCACCAGCCCGGGCGCCGATGCGCGGTCGCTCGCCGAGGTGCTCGACGCGAGCGCGCCGAAGCTCTACTACCACCTCAAGATCCTCGAGCACGCGGGGCTGCTGTACGCCGACGGAGGCGCCGGGCGCAAGCGCTCGCGCGGGCCCGAGGCCGCGGTGTATCGCGCGTGCTGCGTCGAGTTTCCCGCGGGCTTCTTCGATGCCGACGCGAAGGCCGCCTCGCGCGCCCAGAAGCTGCGCCGCATCCTGGCCGACGCGGGCCTCGACCTTGCGCTTCCGAAGGCGGGGCTTCCCGCGGGCGCGTGGTTCCACATGCGTCGCGAGCACCTGACCGCGCGCGAGGAATCGGCGGTGCGCGGGCATCTGGCCGAGGTCGAGCGCATCCTGGCGGGCGCCCGCATGCGTCGCCGCGGCGATCGCACGCTGGTGGCGGCCACAGCGCTGGTCGGGACGATCATCGTTCCGCTTGAGCGAGGCAGCCTGCCCGACGCGCCCGTCGAGTGAGCGAAGTTCTCGGGAGAATCCTCTCGATCCCGCATTGCGGCGCGCGTGCGCCCGCGTCGCGCCATGCGATTGCAACCTTCGGGAATCACGGATATATTTCTCCGCATTCAGTGATCGTTGCGGCTTGCCGCACGCGCGCTGTTGCGAACGCGGAGAACCTTCAGGTATGTACGGAAAGCAAACGGAAACAGCCATCGCCATCCTGAGTCGCCTCGCCGAGCTGTGGGACGGCGGCCGCACGCGCGTGTCGGCCTCCGACATCGCCGAGCAGCGCGGCCTGCCGAAGGCCATGGTGGCCAAGATCCTCTCCACGCTTTCGCTTTCCGGCCTCGTCAACGGTTCGCCTGGGCCGGGCGGCGGCTATGCGCTCGCGCGTGATCCCAAGCTCATCTCGCTTCGCCATGCGTACGAGATCTTCGAGCGCGAGGACGAGAGTTCGAATTGCCCGTTCGGCGGCGGCGTGTGCGGCGTCGGCGATCCGTGCGCGCTGCATGACCGCCTGAAGATGATGCAGGCCGCGGTTCGAAAGCTGCTCGACGACACGAGTTTCGAGATCTTCCGCAGGGCCGTGCAGGAAAACGGACTGAAGCCCGTCGCACGCGGCGTGCGGCCCGAGGCGGCGCGCGAGACCTTCCGTGCGCCGCTCCCGCGCCGCGGGCGCGGGGCGAATCGCTAGGCCGCGCTGGTCGCTAGGCCGCGCGAGCGGCTAGGCCGCGCGGGTCGCTCGGCCGCGCTGGCCCTCGCGCTCGGGCGACCGTTCACTTCACCGCGATGCACCCGGCCGCCTTCGTGGCGGTGCGACGCGCGGCCGCCGCCGTGGCGCCATGCGCAAGCACCACGCCCATGCGCCTGTACCGCCGCGTCGAGGGCTTCCCAAAGATGCGCACCTCGACCGAATCGTGCGCGAGTGCGCGGTCGATGCCCGCGTAGCGCGGCGGGCGCGCCGAATCGCGCGTGGCGAGCACCACGGCGCTCGCGGTGGGGCCCGCGTAGCGAATCGTGGGAATCGGCAGCCCGAGGATCGCGCGCAGATGCAGGTCGAACTCCGAGAGGTCCTGCGAGCGGAGCGTGACCATGCCCGTGTCGTGCGGACGCGGCGAAAGCTCGCTGAAGAT
>JBJTOV010000063.1:0-15329 GCA_046074745.1 Planctomycetota bacterium
CGCACATCGATGTCTGGGGAGGGTGCTGCGGTACCTGGGAGAAACACCTCTGCCAGATCGCCCGCCAAGTCATACAGGCCCGTGCCTCACACCAGCATGCAGCGGACGGCGCTGAGCGCCGCCGCTGATGCTGGGTGTTCGGCGATGAAGACTCCCAGACATGCGGAGACCACCCGCTCTGACCCACCCCTCGAAATCCCTGCATAGAAAGCGAAAGACGCGCCCTCGTGATTCTCATCGGGAGGACGCGTCTCTCTTGCTCTCGGCGAGGGCGGCTGTTCACAACCACTCTTGAAGTAGTCGGGGCTGGACGGGTTTCGAACAAGCCCGGGGATCTCGGGTGCAGAGAAGGCTGGATGACCCCGCGTGGTGCGCTGGAATCAGGGTTCTAGATCCGTGTAGGAACTTGGACGCGGCTTTCACTGCGGCGCACGCGTCGCGTGCTTTCGTGGTACGAGACACTTGACATATGCATGCGCGGCGTTATTATTCTCTTGCGTGATTACGAGTTTTGCCGACCGTCGCACCAGAGATCTCTTCGGCCGAGAGCGCGTGAAAGGACTCTCGGAGGAGATCCAGCGTGTCGCGCTCCGAAAGCTCCTGATCCTCGACGCGGCGGCCCGCATCGAGGATCTCCGGGTTCCGCCGGGCAATCGGCTGGAGGCCTTGCAGGGCGACCTGCGAGGTTTCCACTCGATTCGCGTGAATGACCAGTGGCGCATCGTGTTCCGCTGGTCCGATGGAAACGCGTCCGAAGTCTGCGTCGTCGACTACCACTGAGCGAGATCCACCATGCCCAGCACACAGTCCAGCCGCCACCGCCCGGTCCATCCCGGCGAGATCCTCCGCGAAGAGTTCCTCGAGCCCCTCGGGGTCTCGATGTATCGTCTTGCGAAGGACACGGGCATGCCCGCCGATCGAGTCGGACGACTCGTGCGCGGGACGCGTGCGTTCAGCGCGGATACGGCGCTGCGGCTTGCGGCCTACTTCAAGACGACGGCGGAGTTCTGGATGAACCTGCAGGCACGCTACGACCTTGAGGTCGCCCGGGATTCGCGGGGCACCAAGACCATCGCGAAGATCAAGCCGTACAAGGCGGCGTGAGTTTCCAGTACGAATTCCGACGCGTGCTTCGGCGCGGTCGGTTGCGACGCGAAGTGTCGGGAGACCGGCGCGACGACGGAAGGCCTACCAGCCCCACTCCGTGGGCATCCCGGGCCAGTCGAGAAGCGCCTCGGTGGATTTCGGTCGAAGTCGCCCCTGATCGGGCAGAGGGCCGGCGATGTCGCGACCAAACGCGAGCCAAGTCCTCCGCAGGCGCTCTTGCTGATCGGGGGAGAGCCCACTGGCGAACTGCACCATCGTCTCGCGGCCTAGGAGATGGAGCCGAAGCAGCGCCTCGTGGCATTGCTCGTGCTTGGGCGATTCGCGAACCGCAAAGGTCGCGAAGCCCGACGCCTCTGCCGCGGCGACGACGCTTCGATAGGCTTGGTCCCGACGCGGCACCAGCTCGGCCTTGTATCGAGCCTCCAGTGCGTCGGCACGGGCGATGTCCTGCGCGGAGGCGTCTGACTGCTCGCGCATCCATGCGCCCAGCCGGTTCGGCCAGAACTCGGCGAAGAGCGGGGCACACACCGCGGCTCGGTACTCGTCTTCCCATGCACGCGCGCGGGAATCACCGCCCGCGGTCGCCACCAGCGCCCCGATGGCCGATACCGCCTCTGCGTTGATCTGAAAGCGTCCCCGCCACTGGATTCCGGCCCTCGCCAGGTCCTCCCCCATGTCCACGGAGCCGGGGGGACGGAAGGCGGTCGACTCCTTCAGCGGAGCCAGGTGCCTCCGGGTGAGCGCAGTCTCCGCCCTGATGCAGTACGCGTTCAGGGCGAGCGAGACATGCTCCAAGAAGCGCTGCGATTCCTCGGGTGTCAGCTCCGCAGCGCACGCGCGGAGCGTTCCGTTGGACATCGAGTCGCGCACCAACACGGAGACATCGACGAGTTTGGGATCGAGCGGGTTGTGGGAGAGAGTCGGTTCCAGGCTCGACAGCACGACCCAGCGGGGGCGTGGAAAGCTCACGGCGCACTCTTCCGCAACGCGCTCCATCGACTCGATGAGTTCGCGCATGGCGCTGCGATGTGCATTGATCGCGGGAATCGTGGAAACCGCGATCCGATGATGAACCTCCTGCATGCGCCGCCTGAGTTCGGGATCCCGCTCAAGCCCTCCCGCACCTGTGATCGGATTGAACGCTCGGCCGCCGCCCAGCTCTTGGATGATTTCCTGCAGTTCACCGAAGCCCGCATCCTCCACGGCGACGCGCGCTTTCGCGATCATCGCTACGGACTGCTCCCGGTACCGCTCGTACGCATCCGAGATCGTCTTTGCAGAAGCCTCGGGGATGGCGGCCTCCACGACGAACCCGTCCACGAGCGGCCGTGGAATCGGGTGGATGGCGATCATGCGATCCATCGACTGTCCCGCGGCCGAAACGGTCAGATGTGCGGCCATCACAAGAGCGGTCAGATGGCGCATCAAGAGCGAGAGCATCCGGAAAGTCTACTGCTCCGGGCATGCAGGCGTGGGTCCACTCGAGTCGCTGGAACGGGACCAGAAGCCTCTCGGGGCCCGCGGTCTTTCGATGCGCCCAACCTGAAAGCATCGAGACAATCCGCGTGCACGCCCGTGACGGACGGCGAGGCGCTCGACCACGCCACTCCGCTGGCCTACCACGCGAGATCTCCACGCATGCCACTTCTCGTCGCAAAAGCGCTTACGCATGCCGCAAAACGCGAACGCGCGATTTCAGTTTGGGGCCGTGTGGCCACGACGTTCACTCCGAACCGCTCGGCGCGCCGGTTTCGCGCGCGGTGGTTCGCCTCACGCGGCGTCCCGCCGCTGAATGCGTATTACCTAGCCTTCGGCCGCTGATGGGAAGTAGGGCGGGCTGGATTCGAACCAGCGTCTTATCGATTATGAGTCGACGGCTCTAGACCGCTGAGCTACCGCCCCGGAGCGTCCAGTGTACTTGCCGAGCCTGCGGCGCAACCCGCGATGTAGCCGCTGGCCCACGCCCATTGGAAGTTGAACCCGCCGATGCGGCCGTCGACATCGAGAATCTCACCCGCGAGGTGCAGGCCCGGGCACGCGCGGGATTCCATGGACTCGAGTCGAACTTCCGCGAGCGGCACGCCGCCCATGGTGACCTCGGCGTAGGTGAATCCGCGGTCGCCCTCGATGTGGAGCGGCATGGCGCACACGGCGCGGGCAAGCGCCTTGCGCTGCTCGCGGGTGAGCTGGCGCAGCGGGGCGGCGGGGTCGATCGCGGCGGCTTCGCACAGCGTGCGGGCGAGGCGCTCGGGCACGAGGTCACGCAGGAACGCTGCGGGATGCGGGACGCGGCTCGCGAGAATGCGTGCGTCGACCGTCTCCTCGCGCTCGCCGGGCGCGAAGTTCGCGACGAGCGACGCGGCGGGGTCGGCGATCACCGCATCGCGCCAATAGCGGCTGATGTCGAGGGCGCACGGGCCGGAGAGGCCGAAGTGGGTGCAAAGGAGCGAGTTCGTGAACTCCTTCAGCACCTTGCCCGTGCCGCTGCGCAGCGACAGGGTGGCGTTCACCGCAAGCCCCGACAGCGTGCGCAGCGGGTGCGCGCCGGGAAGGATGAGCGGCACGAGCGCGGGGAACACATGCTCGGTCACCGTGTGCCCGAGGGCGCGCGCGAAGTCGTAGCCCGCGCCGTCGGAGCCCGACTTCGGCAGGGCCTTGCCGCCCGTCGCAAGCACCACGCGGCGCGCGTGCAGCCCGCCCCAGTCGCCGCGGACGACGAATGATCCGTCGTCGCTGCGCTCGACCGCGGTCACGCGCTGCGGGTGGCGGATCTCCGCGCCCGCGTCGCACGCGGCGCGGAGCAGCGCGTCGAGCACCGTGCGGGCCTCGTCGGTGGTCGGGAAGAGCTTTCCCGTGTCCTCGCGCTTGAGCTCGACGCCGTAGGCCTCGAAGAACGCGACCGTGTCGGCGACGCCGAAACGGCGCAGCACATTGCGAATCGCATTCTGCGAACTTCCTGCGTAGGCCCTCTCGTCGACCGCATGGTGGGTGACATTGCAGCGGCCGCCGCCCGCGACGAGGATCTTCGCGCCGAGCGTGCGCGCGCCGTCGAGCGCCAGCACCCGCGCTCCCGCGCGACCCGCGTGGATGGCGGCGAACAGCCCCGCGGCGCCCGCGCCGACCACGACCACATCGAACGGTGCGGAGGCGTCGCTCACGGAACGGCGGGGGTCTCGGACAGCTTCACCTCGGCCTCAAGGTCGGCCGCCTTCTCGGCGCGGTACGAGAGGCGCAGCACCTCGCCCTCGCCGCCCTCGACATAGGCGCGCACGAACCGCGAGCCACGCGAGGGCACGCCCGCCTCGAGGTCGACGAACCATGGCGCAGCGGCCTTGGAATCGAAGGTGCGGTCGAAGCGGCCCTGCAGCGGTCCCGATGCCGCGATGCGCCCGCCCTCGGGGGCCGCGAGGAGCACGCGGTCGGGTACGCCCGACTTCGTGCGCGCCGCCCGCACGGTGCGCGAGGGAATGAGCGCGTCGTTGCGCAACTCGATGGTGACCTCCCACAGACGGTCGCCGAGGCGCTTGACGGTGGGGCTGCCCCAGGAGACGCGCGGCATCTGCTGCGCATGGAACAGCGTGAACGCCGCGTTTCGATGGCACTCCTCCTCGAGCATCCAAGAGGGCGGGTTGCGCGACGACCACTTGGTGCTGCCGCCGACGAGCACCCTGCCAAGCGTCGGATGGTCGACCTCGGTGAACGGGGTGCGTGTCTCGTTGAAGAGCAGTCGCTCGCGCCAGCGCTCCATGCCCTTCGCGTCGGGCGATCCGCCGTTCTGCGAGATGCGCTTCTCGGTCCACAGCTCGTTGGTGAAGCTCACGATCCCCAGCGACTCGCTGAGCCAGTTCACGAAGCCTCCGCGCACGGGGTAGAGGTCGCTGTGGATCACCATCGACCGGTACCCAGGCAGCATCTCGGCGCCCGCGTTCGCGATGGCGTCGTAGGCGGCGCGGTCGCCTTCGTAGGCGTTCTCGCGGTTCGCGGCGCCTGGGCCGCGCAGGATCATGCCGCCCGTGTTGTGGTAGGCCTGGCCCGCCGCGATGTTCGGCTTGGTCAAGATGAACCGCGCCACGGCCTCGGTCTCGGGGTACGAGAGCGGCCAATCGCCCGCGCCGCCCTGCACATGGTCGGGGTGCCAGTCGCCCGGGAAGTTGCGGTTCATGTCGTAGCCGCCGGGGCCATCCTCGTTCACCTGGCCGTCGCCGTCGTTGTCGACTCCCTCCATGCCCGCCATCGACCAGTCGCCGCGGCGGATGGAGCCGTCGGCGCGCTGCTCGGGCTCGACGCGTTCCATCGTGTTCGGGTCGAGCTCGCTGCGGCGGTGGGTGCCGTTCGGGTCGCGCCGCCACATCATGCCGATCGAGCCGTCGCCGTCGAGGTCGTCGGGGCCGTCCTCGTCGGCAACGCCGTCACGGTCGTCGTCGGTCGGCTTCATGCCCGTGCGCGAGGAATGCGGGCTGCTCTGCGTGTCGAACCAGGTCTGCCTTCCGTCTGGGTTGACGCAGGGAACGAAGTAGAACGCGGAACGGTCGACGAGGTCGGTGATGATCGGGTTCCTGCCGTACTGCTCGGCGAGGTACCACGCGGTGTAGAGCACGGTTTCCGACGCGTTGACTTCGTTTCCGTGGATGTTTCCGTCGATGTACATCGCGGGCTTGTCGGTGTCGGCGCCCGTCTTCGGGTTGTTCATCACGAGCGCGTACACCTCGCGGCCTTGCGAACTCTTGCCGAGCTCGATGTAGGTGAGCAGTTCGGGGTGCGCCGCCGCGAGAGCCTTCGACTCCGCGAGAAGCGTCGGGAAGTCGCGGAAGTGGTCGAAGCGCAGCGGAGTCTTCGAGTCGACGCGGTTCTGCGCGAAGGCGGACGACGCCGCCAGTGCGGCCGAGATCGTGGCGATGGTTGCAAGACGGAGCATCAGCGTGCCTCCTTGGCCGCGGCTGCGTTGGCCGAACGAAGAATCGCATCGAAGGTGGGACCCGAGACGGCGACATCGAGGCCGCCCGCGGGCATGCGGACTGTCCATGTGTACTCGACGCTCGCCGCCTGCTCGAGGCGGTCGATCTTCGAGACGGGCTGGCCTTGCAGCACCGATGCGGGCGCGAGCGTCTGGCCCGTCGCGCGGTCTACGAGCCGCACCACGAGCGGCGGAACGACATCCGTGATGCGTCCCATTTCGGTGACGGTCGCAAGCGTGCCCGTGTTGCTCACGCGCAGCTCCACGCGCGCCAGTCCATCGGCAAGCGGAGTCGTGCTTACCTCGCTCACCTCGATGCGCGGGGCTCTTTCCGCAAGCTTCTTGAGGAACGCCGCGGAGCGCACACCCATGTCGCGCGCCTGCACGATCGTGGGAGACTCGCGGAAGAACGGCTTGAAGCCGCCCGTCCGGCACTCTCCCCACGCAGGGTGGGTCCATGTCTTCCACGGCGCGAAGCCGTCCTTCGAAAGCTCGTTGGCGACGCGCAGCCACGCCGCCTGCTCCTCGTCGCCCGTCTTCGGCGGCTCGGGCGCACCTTCAGGCGGCTTGGGCAGCTCGGGGCGCGCCCAGCCGTTCGCGGCGACCGCCGCGATGCCACGATGGTTCGCGAGCCAAAGGAACAGCGATCCCGCGGCATCGGCGTTTGCAGACCGCTCGAGCTTGGTCGACTCCCGCCATGCGCCGCCGAGCCCGCGGTACAGGCCGTGGTCCTCGGCGAGGTACATCACGGGCGTGCGTCCCGTCGAGTCCTTGTCCTTCGTGTCGGGGAAGTTCGCAAGCGTGTCGTGACGACCGAACACCACCGCGGTGACGATGTCGGGGTGGTCGAGCACGAAGCGCGCGATGCCGATCGTTTCGGGCTCGCTCAGCGGGAACGGACCAGCGTCGGCCTCGAACTCGGGCCAGCGGTGGGGGAAGTTCCGGTCGAGGTCGACGCCGCCCGTGGAATCCTCGCCATGAAGGCCGTCGTTGTCGCGGTCGATCGCCTCGCGGAGGATCTCGACGGTAGGCAGCTCGCCCTTCTCGCGGTTCGCGGGCCGGACGATGCGCGCGTCGACCGGGTCGACGATGTGCGTGGCGCGCGTGCCTGGCGGCGCGATGCGCCAGACGGTTCCGACGAAGCCGTCTCCACTCAGGTCGGACGGCGCGTCCTCATCGGCGCGCCCGTCGCGATCGTCATCGACGGCGCGCGCGTTGGTGGCGCACGGCGCGCCCGTGGCGATCGCCGCCGCGCGCGCGTCGGGGTTCGCCTCTGGGATCGCGTAGATGCGAACCGTATCAAGGAGCGCTGGCTGATCGCGAAGCGCCGTCTCGATCGCCACGATGCACTGCTCCGTGGACCCGAGGTTCACGCCATCCATGCCGGCCACCACGAGCATCGCGGGAAGCCTGCGGGTGAAGTCGTGGTTGCCGAGAACGATCGCATGGATCGGAACGCCGTTGCGCGAAACCGCGATCTGCGCAAGCGACGCCTTGCCGGGCGCGAGCTTGGCGAGTTCTTGCAGCCTCGCCGCAGTGGAGTCTGGCGTTGGATAGCCCGCCGGCGCGAGCGGACCTGGATCGGCCGCGACAGAAGCGGCGACGGGTGGATCGTCGGAGACCGCTCCTGAGGCGGTGCATGCGATGCAGGCGATGGCGGCGATCGTCGCGCGAAGCGGGTGGCGCATAGGACCGAAAGGATACCTGCGCAACGCCCGAGGACGGCCGCCGCCACCCCCCGAGCCAAGCGGATTCCCGCGCTCAAAGCTCGCGATTGATCTTCGCGCCCTCGATCAGGTAGAGCCCCACCAGCCAGTTCTCCACCAGATACGGCTCGACCTTCAGAACGCCCTCGATGGCCCCGAAGTTGATCGTGTGCTTGCGCCAGCCCTTGAGCTCCTCGGCGAGCTTCACCTCGACCGCGTCGTAGGGAGTGGGCGGGATGCCGATGCAGCAGCCGTCCCACTGGTTGAGCATGACCAGGCACTCGCTTGCCGTCGGGGCGATCAGCGGGAACGCGAGGTAGCCCGAAATGCGCACATGCTTGCCCGACAGGAACGCGATGCGCGCTGGAATCGCCTTCTCGCCCAGGCGCGGAACATAGGTCTCCTGCGCGCTCGACAGGTACTCCCACGAAACCTCGTAGGGCGCCTCGAGGGTTCCCTCGCCGCGCACGGTCCATGCGTCGTCGACCGAAATGGCGCCGTCAGGCAACCGCACGAAGCGGCTTGGTACGACATCGGCGTGCAGCACGGTGGGGATCTCGGGCTCGAACACCTGCCCGGCGGCGAGCGCCTCTGCCGTTGGCTTCGGCGCCTCGGTGCTCGGCTTCTGCGCGGCGGACTTGGGATCGACCTCGAGCGTTCGGGCGGTGTCGGTGGGCGCGGCGGCGGACGGTTCGGGCGAAGTCGGTGCGGAAGCCGTTGCGGCGGTCGGAGCCGCGGTCGCAGGGGCATCTGGAGCGGGGGTCGTCGCGAGCGCAGGTTCCTTCGAAGCGTCCTGGGCCGGCTTCACCGCGGGCACGGCGGGCTCGCTCGCCTTCACCGCAGGTTCCGGCGGCCTTGCCGCAGTCGACTCCTCCGGCAGTTCGGGCACCGTCGCGGCGACACGCACCGATGTGTCCGCGGGCGGCTGCAGCAGCACGATGAGCCCGCCGAGCACGAGCAGCGCAACGATGGTCCAGACGATCTTCATAGGGGCCTGTGAGTCAACCGAGCGGACGGAGCGCCCGCGCCACGCTCGTACGGTACGCGAGGAACGACGGCGCGATGCCCGCGATTGCCGCAAGAAGCGTGGTTCCCATCGCGACGAGCACCGCCGCCCGCGCGTCGAGCTCCGCGGCGAGGACGATCCCGTACGACGCTCCGAGCCAGCCCGTCGCGGCCCAGAGCACGCCCGCGCACGCGACGACACCAAGCACCGCCCCCGCGAGCCCGATCAGCGTGCTCTCGGTGAGGACGAGCATGAAGATCCGGCCGCGGCTTGCGCCGAGGACGCGCAGGATCGCCACCTGTCGCCTGCGCTCGGCCATCGAATTCACCATCGAGAGCAGGATCGCCACGCCCGAGCCGACCAGCGTCGCCACCGCCATGGCCACGAACAGCACATCGATGGCGCTGACGATCTGGAACAGGCCCTGCACCTCGTTCGCGGGGTTCGCGACCGTGAGCGAGCCGTCGCGGCGCAGCCGCTGGCTCTCGGAGACGAGCGCGGGCGGCGCGCTGCTTGGGTCGCGCGACGGCAGGCGCATCAGCACGCCCGTCACCACGCGGTCCTGCGCGCTCAGGTCGTCGCGGGTGAGCGTCTTGTGCTTGCCCTCGCGCTCGAAGCGGTCGTGGGCGTGCAGGATCCAGCTCGACTCGAGGTTCGAGAAGAGCGCGCGGTCGTGCGGCGAACCCGTGGGCTCGAGGATGCCGACCACCTCGTAGAGATACTCGCGGTGCTCGTGGGCGTGCTCATCGACGCCCTCGCGCGACTTTCCCGAGCCGTGGGTGAGCACGATCTTGGCACCCATGCGCAGCCCCGTGTCGCGCGCCACGCGGCTACCGAGCACGATCTCGAAGTCGCCCTCGAACGCGCGCCCCTCGCGGAAGCGCCACGGTTCGCCGGCCACGGGCTCGAACTTGCGGAAGAAGTCGGTCACGGTCGCCACCACGGGGAACCCGCGGTAGCTGTCGCCGATCGCGGTCGGCACGAACATGGCCCACGGAAACGAGCCGCGCAGCTCGAGCAGCTTCGCCTCGTCGATCGGCGCGCGGGGCGGATTCGCATAGAAGATGCCGTTCAGCACCGACACCATCGGGCTTCCGTCGCGCGAAACGAGAAGGTGCGCATTGCCCGTGCCGCGGGCGAACGCGCGCTCGCCCGCGCTGCGCAGCGACAGGATCGCAAGCAGCAGCCCCGCGCTCACGGCGACAAGCAGCACCACCAGCACCGACGAGAAGGCGCGCGCCCGCAGGCTGCGCAGGACGATCTTCAGGTCGCTCATCGCGCGGCCTCCGTGGAGGGTGCGTGGGGGTGGGCGTGGGGGTGGGCGTGGGGATGGCCGTGCAGCGCCTCGAGCCGCTCGCGGCGCGTGAAGTGCGCCTCGAGCGCCGGATCGTGCGACACGACGAGCAGCGCCGCGCCCTGCTCGCGGCAGGCGTCCCGCAGCAGGTTGACGGCATTCAGCGCGTTCTCAGGGTCGAGCGAGGCGGTCGGCTCGTCGGCAAGGACGAGCGTGGGGCGGCACGCGAGCGCGCGCGCCACGGCCACGCGCTGCTGCTGGCCCACCGAGAGCTCCTCGGCGGGCGCGTCGAGCCGCTCGATGCCGAGCGAGCGCAGCAAGCCGTCGGCACGCCCGACCCAGTCGGCCTTGGGCACATCGCTCATCAGGAGCGCCGCCAGCACATTCTCTCTCGCGCTGAACCCCTGCAGCAGGTTGAAGGTCTGGAAGACCATGCCGATCGAACGCCCGCGGAAACGGTCGCGCGCCGCGCCGCGCAGGGCGTGGATGTCCTGCCCGCCGACCTCGACCAGCCCGCCCGAGGGGTCGAGCAGCCCGACAACCAGCTGGAGCAGGGTGGACTTGCCCGACCCCGAGCGCCCGACCAACAGCATCTGCTCGCCGCGGGCAAGGGTGAGTTCAGGCAATTGGAATGCGAAGCCGTTGCTCGGGTAGCGGAACGAAAGTCCGCGGATGACGAGCGCGGGCGGGGTGCCTGGGCTGGTGTCGTTCGCCATGAAGCGGAGACTCTATCCGATGGGCGACGCGATGGCCGAACTCCGCATCGTGCCGCGCGTAGCGCGCGGGCGCACGCGCGGAACTTCTCCGAGCTGCGGGCGCGGAAGCGAGGACATCGGACATGAATGCACGGCACGGCCCCGACGACGGGGCAGGCGATCGCATGGACCGGCCCGGCAACCGCACCCGCAGGATCTTCGAGCCCGAGGTCGACCGTGCGCCGTGGGGTGCCGCGAGCATCTCGCTCCTCGTCCGCCTGCTCGACGACCGCACGCGTGCGGGCGCATGGAGCGATCAGCGCAGGCGGATGCATGCGCGGGCTCTGCTCGAGCTGGCGCTCGACCATGACTTCTCGGAAGCGGAGCTCGCGTTCTTGCGCCGGTCGGCGCAGTAGCGAAGTAGAGTGCGCGCGATGCGCCGCGCGCGGACCATCCTCGTCGCATGCCTGCTGACGGCGCATGGATGCGCGCCGTCGCGCTCGCAGCCCGATGCGCCGACCTTGCCGCAGGCTCCCGCGGTCGTGCCTGCGCAGGACCACGGGCTGGTGGCGCACTTCATCGAGATCGAAACCGATTCGGGGGCCGTGGTCGCGATGTCGCGCTCCGCCGAGCGGGCGCCCATCTCGTGGCGCGCCGCGGATGGGCGCGGCGAGGTCTCGGAGCGGGAGGCTTCCGGTGGGATGGCAGGGTGCTGGACCGCCGTGTTCCGCGTCGAAGCCATGCCTGCGGGCCGCGAGGCGTTCCTGCATCTGCCGCTGCACACTCGCGAGGGTCTTGCCGTCGACATCGAGGTGAACGGCGCGCCTCTTCAACCGGGATTCTGCGCCGTCGACTCGCGCATCCTGCTCGGCCGTGACGAGGCGACGCGCATCGCCGTCTGCCTGCGCGCGCATTGATCGCGCGCTGCAAAACGCAACCGAGCCGTCTTGCGACGGCCCGGTCACTGGATCGGCCCACACACACTTGCACCAGGACGAGGTGCTTTCCCCGGGGTGCTTTCCCCGGGGTGCTTGCCCAAGGTGCTTGCCCACTGCCTCCAAGGTTCCACACGAATGGGTGAGCGCGCCCCCTCAGGCGCGTCACCCTCCCTCACACCGATGCGTGGGCTCCCTCAAGCCCGCGCATCGAGCGCCCGCCATGCCGTTCGGCTCCCTCAAGCCTTGCGGCATGCCCATGCGGTGCGCGTATCCGCCGGCAGTGCCGGCGCCCCTTTCCCAGAGGTTCGTTTCCCGCCGAAGCGGGCGAATGTCGGTCTCACTTCGTTTCGATCCCCATCGCAACCCTCTCACGGAGTTCGTTTGCCGCGCGGTCACTCCCAGCCGTTCTGCTCGCCCGGGGTGTCGTCTTCGCGCTTCTGGCCGCGCTCGCGGTTCGACTGCTCGATCATGCGGCGCAGGTAGGCGTTTTCGCGGCGCGTCGCCTCGAGGTCGAACACGAGGTACTTGACGCTCAGGCGCAGATAGTCGAGCGCGTCCTGCAGCTCGTTCACCGAGCTCTGCACGCGCTCGCGTCGAGCCTCGGCGCTGTCCGCGGCCGCGTCCGAACCGGGCAGCTCGCGGATCCGCTCGAGAATCTGATTCATCTTGTCCTGGAAGCTGATCTCGTCCATGGTCCTTCTCCTGGTCTTCAGATGTGTGGCCGATCTTCGGTTGTGGTGTCCGAACCGCGTCGAGTGCGCGGCTCACACCCATTGCAACCACCGTGCCAACCGCCGCGTGCAGTCGAGGTTGAGCAAATGAAGGCGGGCAAGGCGCGCGATTACGCGCCTTGCCCGCACAGTCGGATCATTGTCGGATCATTGTCGGATCATGGAGAGTTCGGTCTGCGCGGCCTGTTGCAGCGCCGCAACGCGCCTAGCGCGCCCTGTCGAACTTCTGCAACACCTGCAGCGCCGACTTCGGCGCGTCGGCAAGCAGGTGGTCGACGGGCTCGCGCTTGCGGCGGAACTCGCCGACGAGCCTGCCGAGCGCGAGGTCGCGCTCCATCGCCCAGTTCTTGTAGAACGCCTCGAGCTCGATGCGATTGAAACGCGACATCGGGTCGTCGAGCCCGCTCTGCGCCACCGCCCAGTCGATCAACTTCGTGGCGCCGTCGTAGCGGTAGAGGCCGAGCAGGTTCTTCAGCCGCCGCTCGGGCGTGAGGAACGGGTCGGTGGCGTCGGGCGGCAGCTCGCTCATCGCCTGCTCAGGGCGGCGCTTGGTGATCTGTCCGAGCCAGCCGCCTTCCGAGGCGATCTCGCGGGCGGCGAAGGTGTGCTCGGCCGCGCCGGTACCTTCGACGATCTCGAGGTCGGCGGCGCTCGCGAGCAGCGTCTTCAGCCCCGCGTTCGCGAAACGGATCCACAGCCGCTGGTCGCGGTTGGTGCCGCGAGTCAGCGTCTCGACGCGCGTGACGCTTCCCGAGCCCCATTCGGGGCGCTGGCGATGCCGAAGCTGCATGCCTTGGGTGTACATGGCGGTTGTCTTGGACGGTCCGCCGGCCGAGCCGGCATCGTGCGCAGTGCGCATAAGGCTTCAAGCATGAACTTCGGATCGCGATGGCGACTCCGTGGGTGTTCCTGGGGCTCCTTCGCGGCGCTCGGCGGTGGCGGGGGGCTCGATCGAGCCCTCGCAACCTGCGAGGCAGCCTGACATCCTGTCGGGAGCGCGATCTGCGGCGGCTGTCGGCGAACACGCTGCGAAACGACCTGCAGCGGGCTGCCTAAGCCACGCCCTCAGGGAACCCGTGCGGAATGCCGTACGGAACACCCTTCGAGCCTGGATCAGGCACCGAGCGAGCACGGGCTGGAAACGCACCGAACGGGCGCACGCGCGCCCTGTTCAGCCTCAGGCCCAGTTCATTTGCTTGAACGCGGGCACTCTAGCACAGCACCCATCGGTCTTTGCAAGGGGTCGGAGCGGTTTTCTTCGAGAACTTGTCGAATTCGTCCATCGCGCCGGGCGCATTCGCGCGCATGCGCGGGCCGCTACCTTCCCCGCATGAGCGCCGACAAGGCAACGGTACGCATCGCCTTCCTCGGCGACATCAACGGCGCGCCCGGACGCATGGCGCTCGATCAGCAGCTTCCCGTGCTGCGCGAGCGCTACGCGCCCGACCGCATCATCGCCAACGCAGAGAACGCGCGCGCGGGCTCCGGGCTGACCCCCGAACTGCACGACCAGTTCCGCAGGCTCGGGATCGACGCGCTCACGCTTGGCGACCACGCCTTCCGCGAGGCGAAGATCATCCCGCTGCTCGACGATCCGTCGAAGGCGGTGTGCCGCCCCGCCAATCTGTCGGCGCGCACGCCGGGCAAGCGCCTGGTGCGCATTCCCGCCGACGCGCGTTGTCCGCGCGATGTGTTCGTGTTCACGCTGCTCGGGCGGATCTACATGGGCTCGCCCCAGGCGAACGACCCCTTCGAGTGCGCCGACAACATGCTCGCCGCGATGCCCGAGCGCAACCCGATCGTGATCGTCGAGGCGCACATGGAAGTGACGAGCGAGAAGGCGGCGCTTGCGCACCATCTCGACGGCCGCGTGGCCGCGGTGCTCGGCACGCACACCCATGTCGCCACCGCCGACGAGCGTGTGCTGCGCGGCGGCACGGCGTTCCAGACCGATGTCGGCATGACGGGGCCGCACGACAGCGTGATCGGACGCAAGACCGACGCCGTGCTCAAGCATTTCACGACGGGCGTGCATGTGCCGTTCGACATGGGTTCTGGCGGCGAGGCCGTGCAGGGCGCGGTGGTCGAGGTCGACCTCGCCTCGGGCCGCGCTCGGTCGATCGAGCGCATCCACCTGCGGGCGGTGGTGCCGCAGCGCTAGGCGATCGGTGGCGGGCCGAAGCCTCCGCCGCCAGGCGTCTCGACGGTGAAGGAGTCGCCTGCGGAGAGTTCGAGCGAGAGGACGGCGTCGTCGCAGGAACGCGCCAGGCCGCCGACCACGGCTCGCTGCGTTCCGCAGGCGCCGTCGCCGCCGCCATCGCTGCCACGCGGCGCGTGCAGGCGACGCGACGAGAAGAACGAGAGCGACACGGGCGCCAGGAACTCGTAGCCGCGCACAAGGCCGTCGCCGCCGCGCCATGCACCCGCGCCGCCCGAGCCACGGCGCACGCGAAACTCGCGGATCACGACGGGCGCCCGGCGCTCGAGCACATCGATGTCGGTCAGCCGCGTGTTCGACATGTGCACATGGACGGCGCTCGCGCCGTGCGCGCCATGGCCCGCGCCCGCGCCACCGCCGAGCGTCTCGTACACGCCGAAAGACGCGTTGCCGAACAGCATGTTGTTCATGGTGCTCTGGCTCTCGGCGCACAGGCCGAGCGCGTCGAGCAGCACCGCGACGATCGACTGGCTGGTCTCCACATTGCCTGCGACGACGGGCGGACACGCAGCCGGATCGGCCGTGAACTCGGGAGCGAGCATGCACGGTGCGATGCGCAGCTCGACCGCGCGCAGCAAGCCTTCGTTCATCGGCACGGGTTCGTCGACGAAGAGGCGCAGCGCGTAGATCGCCGCAGCCTGCGTCACGGCCCGCGGCGCGTTGAAGTTGCGCGGATGGCG
>JBJTOV010000064.1:0-9154 GCA_046074745.1 Planctomycetota bacterium
TCGACCTGCTCGACGCGGAACTTGGCCACGCCCTCGTGCATGACGCGCTGCAGCAGACCCTTGTCCGCGAGGGCGTTGACTTCCGAGGTGCTCTTGCCAAGCCGCTGCGCGGCTTCTTCGATGGTGAGGAACGACTTGCCGGCCATGTCTTGCTCCAGTTGGGCGGGCGCCAGAGGGGCGCTCCGCGAAGGTTTCGTAGGCTACCGCCCTGTGGCGGGGGCCGCAAGGACGGACCCCGCCCGACCATACGCATCCCGCCCTCCCGTGTCCGCACGGAAAGGGTTCCTCGGCCGCCACTTGCCGCGACAGACCCCCGTTTCCCGCCCCGACGCCGCCTCGACCGCACCGCTGGTCGAACGCTGGTTCGCCCGCGCCGCCCGCGACCTTCCGTGGCGGCGGCGGCGTTCGGGCTACCACGCGCTCGTCAGCGAGCTGATGCTGCAGCAGACGCAGGTCTCGCGCGTCCTCGAGAAGTTCGATGGGTTCATCCGACGCTTTCCAACCGCCGCGGCGCTGGCGCAGTCGAGCGAGGACGCCGTGCTGGCCGCGTGGCAGGGGCTCGGCTACTACCGCCGCGCGCGGCTTCTGCATGCGGCGGCGAAGGCGGTGGTCGACCGCCACGGCGGCGAGGTGCCGAGTGAGGCCGACGCATTGCGCGCGCTGCCCGGGGTTGGCCGCTACACGGCGGGCGCGATCGCGTCGATCGCGTTCGGGCGGCGCGAGCCGATCGTCGACGGCAATGTCACGCGGGTGCTGCAGCGTCTCGAGGCGAAGCAGGGAAGTGCGTCCGACCCGAAGCTGCAGGCGTGGGCGTGGAAGCTGGCCGAGCGCTATGTGGCCGAGTCGCGCGACCCCGCCAGGGCGAACGAGGGTCTGATGGAGCTCGGCGCCACCGTGTGCACGCCCGCGGCGCCGCGGTGCGGCGAGTGCCCGCTGGCCGCGCGCTTTCGGGCGAAGGCCCGCGGGCTCACGGGCGAGATTCCCGCGCCCAAGGCGCGCGTGGCGCGCAAGGAACTCGTGCTCGTGTCGGCGCGCGTGGTTCGCACGGACGGCGCGGTGCTGCTCGAGCAGCGCCCGACGGGCGGAGGGCGTGGCGGGCTGTGGGCCGGGCTGTGGCAGCCGCCCACGGTCGAAAGCGCCGACGGCGCCTCGCTGGGCCCGTCGGCTGCCGCACGGCTTCTCTCGCTTTCCGTCACCCTTGCGCGCGCGGGCGAGGTGCCGTTCGCCACCACGCATCGGCAGGTGCTGTTCGCGGTGTTCGAGGCGCGCGTGCGCGGCAAGGGCGCTGCGCTCGCCGTGCAGGGCCGCCGATGGGTCGCGCCCGATGAACTGCCTTCGTTCGCGCTTTCGAACGCCGCGCGACGCGTGCTCGGCCTTCGCTGAGCGGCCGCGCGGTCAGCCGCAGGCCGACTCGAACATGGCCGCCGCGCATAGCAGCGTCTCCTCGTCGAACGCCTTCGCCTGGAGCTGCAGTCCGATCGGGAGCCGGCTGCCGCCCTCCTCGGCCCAGCCCGCGTTGAACGACAGGCCGGGAATGCCCGCGATGTTCGTGTTCACCGTGTAGACATCGCACAGGTACATCGACAGCGGGTCCTTCATGCCGCCGATCTCGAACGCGGGTATCGGCGAGGTCGGTCCGAGGATGACATGGCACCTCTCGAGCGCCCGGTCGAACTCCTCCTTGATGAGCCGGCGCACCTGCAGCGCGCGCTTGTAGTACGCGTCGTAGTAGCCCGAGCTGAGCACATAGGTGCCGAGCAGGATGCGGCGCTGCACCTCGGGGCCGAAGCCCTCGGCGCGCGACTTCGAGTAGAGCGCCTCGAGGTCCTCGCCCGGTGCGAGCTTCGCGCGATGCCCGTAGCGGATGCCGTCGTAGCGCGCGAGGTTGCTCGAGGCCTCGGCGGGCGCGATCACGTAGTAGGTCGAGATGCCGAGATCGGTGAGCGGCAGGTCGATGTCGACGATCTCGGCGCCGAACGCGCGCGCGGCCGCGATCGCCTTCTCGAGCGTGGCGGCGACGGCGGGGGCGTTCGAGGAGCTGCGGTACTCGCGCGGCACGCCCACCTTCAGGCCCGCGAGCGGCTGCGCCACCTTCGCGGCGAGCGGCTCGTGCGCCACATCGGCGGTGGTCGAGTCGAGCGGATCGCGGCCGACGAGCGCGTCGTAGACGAGCGCCGCGTCGGCCACCGTGCGCGCGAACGGCCCGATCTGATCGAGGCTCGAGCCGAACGCGACGAGGCCGTAGCGCGACACGCGGCCGTAGGTGGGCTTCAGGCCCACGCAGCCGCAGAGCGCGGCGGGCTGGCGGATCGAGCCGCCCGTGTCGGAGCCGAGCGACGCGTCGCAGAAGCCCGCGGCCACCGCGGCCGCGCTGCCGCCCGAGCTTCCGCCCGACACGCGCGACGGATCGTGCGGGTTGCGGGTCACGCCGAACGCGCTGTTCTCGGTGGACGAGCCCATGGCGAACTCGTCGAGGTTGGTCTTTCCGATGAACACCGCGCCCGCGGCGCGCAGCTTCTCGACGACCGTGGCGTCGAACGGCGAGCGGTAGTTCTCGAGCATGCGCGACGAGCAGGTCGTGCGGCCCTCGCGCATCACGATGTTGTCCTTGATCGCGATCACCGCGCCCGCGAGCGGACCCGGGTCGCGCCCCGCCTTCACCGCGGCGTCGACCGCGTCGGCCATGGCGCGCGCGGCGTCGGCGTGCACCTCGTTGAAGGCGTGGATCTCGAGCTCGCGCGCGGCGATCGCCGCCAGGTACGACTCCACGCGGCTGCGCGCGGTGACCTTGCCCGCGCGGACCTCGGCGCACAGTTCGGACAGCGGCTTCACGCGCCACCTCCGTCGCCGAGCACCTTGGGGACGGCGAGGTAGCGGTCCTCGACGGCGGGGGCGTTCTTCAGAAGCTCCTCGACGGGCATGGGGGGCCGAGGCTCGTCGGAATCGAGGCGATTCACGATGCGCAGCGGGTGCGCCATGGGCTCGACGCCCTCGACGGGCACCGATTGCAGCTTCGAGATGTGACCGAGAACCGATTCGAGCTGCGTCCGAACCGTCCCGACCTGCGAATCGGGAAGGCTCAGTCGGGAGAGCTTCGCGATCTTCCTGATATCTGCGTCGGTGAGCGCTTCGGCCATGCGGCGGAAGGTAGCACACGGCGCGGAGCATCGGCGGATCACTCCTATAGTGCGCGCCCTTCGGAGTTCGCTCCGCGGGGGCGTGGGTGGAGGATCGTGGGTGCAAGATTCTGGGTGCAGGATCTCGGATCAGGACATGAACACACAGCAAACGCCAGCGCCGACCGCCGAACGCCTTCCCGTGACGGCGGTGGTGTTCCGCGCGGCGGTCTCGCTGGTGCTCGTCGCGGCGGGCGTGGGCGTCGCCGCGGCGCTCGTGGCGACGGCGCCCGACGCCGGTCGCAACGCCGCGAAGGCGCCGCCGCCGCGCATCGCGGTGCTCGAGGTGCGCGCGCTGCCCGTCGAGCGCTTCGTGCGCGGATACGGCACTGCGCGCGCCCTCGACAGCGCCGATGTGCCCGCGCGGGTGACCGCAGTGGTCGACTCGACCACCGAGCGCTACGCGGTGGGCGCGCGCGTGGCCAAGGGCGAGCTGCTCGTGGTGCTCGACGCGCGCGACTTTCTCGAGCAGGTGGCGATGGCCGAGCAGGCGATCCGCGCGATCGACGCGCAGGTGGCGCTGCTCGACGCGCAGGAGCGCGCCGCCAGCCAGTCGGCCGAGCTCGCCCGCAGCGACCGCGCGCTGGCCGCCACCGATCTCGAGCGCGTCGAGAAGGCCGCCGCCGAGGGCGCCGCGCAGCCGCGCGAGGTCGACCGCGCGCGGCAGAACCTGATCGCGGCGTCGCGCGCGGCCGTGGCCGCCGACGATGCGCTGGCGCAGGTGCTTCCGCGGCGCCAGGCGCTGGTCGCGCAGCGGGCGAGCGAGTCGTCGCGGCTCGAGCTCGCGCGGCTTTCGGCGCAGCGCTGCCGCATCGAGGCCCCGATCGACGGCGTGGTGCAGCTCGCCGACCTCGAGATCGGCGAGTCGGTCAACCCGGGAATGACGGTGGCGCGCGTGGTCGACCAGTCGCGCATCGAGATTCCCGTGCGGATTCCCGCGTCGAGCCGTTCGCTCGCCCCCGAGGGCGCGAAGGCGGTCGTGACGGGCCGCGCGCGCGGGTCTTCGTTCGACGCCGCGGTGGCGCGCGTCGCGCCTGAGGACGATCCTGCCTCGCGCACCGCGACGGTGTTCGTCGAGCTCGAGCAGGATGTGGGCAGCGCGTCGGCGCTCGCGCCCGGCGCGTTCGTCGAGGCGCGCATCGCGCCCGGCGGCACCGAGCCGCGCATCGCGGTGCCGCGCCGCGCGATCCGCGACGAGCAGGTCGCGGTCGTCGAGGACGGCCGCGTGCGCATGAAGCGCGTCGTGGTCGACTTCAGCCTGACGGGCGCGCCCGCCGGAGCCGCGGTCGCCGACAGCGACTGGGCCGTGCTCTCGTCGGGCCTCGACGCGGGCGCGCTCGTCGTCCTCGACGGCTCGCGCAGCCTCGTCGAAGGCCAGGAGGTCGCGCCCGTGCGGCCCGCGGAAGCCGCGGCGGCCGCGGGCGGGAGCGCAGGCTGATGGTGCGCGCGCTCGTCGACTTCTGCGTGCGGCGCAGCGTGCCCGTCACGCTCCTGATGTGGACGCTGCTGATCGGCGGCGCGGTGGCGCTTCTCTCGATGCGCCGCGAGTTCTTCCCCGAGACCGCGCCGCAGGCCGCGCGCATCGTCCTCGTCTACCCGGGCGCCTCGCCCAAGGAGATCGAGGAGTCGATGGCGCGCAAGATCGAGGACCGCGTGATCGATGTCGAGGGCGTCGACCGCATCGAGACGCGGCTCTCCGAGGGCACGGGCGGCATCACCGTCAAGCTGAAGGCGAGCGCCGACCCCGACAAGGCGATCGAGGACATCCGCCTCGCCATCGAGCAGATCAACGATCTTCCGCCCGAGGCCGAGCGCGTGCGCGTGTTCGACTTCAAGCCGAACTTCCCGACCATCATGGTCACGCTGGCGTCGGATGCGGGCGAGGAGTACATCAAGCGCGAGCTGCGCGCGATCCGCGACGACCTGAAGTCGCTCGAGGGCATGGGCACGCTGGTCGAGATCGGCCTGCGCCCGCGCGAGATCCATGTCGATGTCGATCCGACGGCGCTGCTGCGCCACGGAATCCGCCTGTCGGAGGTGTCGGACCTGGTCGCGGCCGCGATGGCCGAGGTTCCGGGCGGCACGGTGCGCACCGACGCGGCCAACCTGTCGGTGCGCACGATGGGCGGCGCCGAGAGCGTGACGGCGATCCGCGGCATCGTGCTGCGCAGCGCGGTCGACGGCTCGAGCCTGCTGCTCGGCGAGATCGCCGAGATCCGCGAGCAGTTCGAGGATGTGCCGCAGGTGCGCCGCTTCGGCGGAAAGCCCGCGGGCACGCTGGTCGCGTTCAAGGAGGGCGACGAGGACGCGGTCGAGATCGCGGAGCTCGTGCGCGGCTATGTCGCGGGCCGGAACGGCGAGCCGGCGCGCGACCTCTTCAAGGACCGCCTCTACCGGACGGCGTGGGAGCGCGGCCACGAGCTCGGCGCGTCGCGGCCGCCCGTCGACGGCACGCTCGCGCGCCACAACGACCTCGCGCGCATCATCGAGGGCCGCTTCGAGCTCCTGTCGACGAACGCGGTGCAGGGCGCGATCCTCGTGCTCATCGTGCTACTGCTCGGCCTGAACCGCGTGGCCAGCCTGTGGGTGATGGTTGGCATCGTGATCGCGGTCGCGTGCACGCTGATGTTCATGCAGGCGACGGGCGTGACCCTGAACCTGATCACGATGTTCGGACTGCTCATCGTGCTCGGCATGCTGGCCGACGACGCGATCGTGATGAGCGAGAACATCCTGAAGCGGCACAAGGACCTGGGCGAGCCGCCGCTCACCGCGGCGGTGAACGGCGTGACGCAGGTGTTCTGGCCCGTCGTCGGCAGCGTCACCACCACGATCATCGCGTTCGTGCCGCTCGTCTTCATCAAGGGCAACATCGGCGAGCTGCTCGGCAACCTGCCGGTCGTGGTGCTGATCGCGCTCGCGTCGAGCCTGTTCGAGGCCAGCTTCATGATGCCGAACCACATGGCGCACGCGCTGGTGCGCGCCGAGCGCGCGGCGGGTCGCGGCGGCTCGCGCGTCGACCGTCTGCTCAGGCCGCTGGCCGACTTCCGCGAGCGGCGGATCGCCGGCATGCTCGAGCGCTACGACCGCGCGGTGCGCTGGTGCCTGCGCGAGCGCTACATCGTGCTCGCCGCCACCACGGCGGCGCTCGTCGGATCGGCGGGCATGGTGCTCGGCGGACGGCTGCCGTTCGTCTTCCTTCCCGCCGACGACACCGAGACGGTGATCGTGGACTTCCAGCTGCCGATCGGCGCCACCATGGAGCAGACGAGCGCGGTGGCGCGGCGCATCGAGGACGCCGCGCGCGCGCAGCCCGAGGTGCAGGCGCTCACCGCGAGCCTTGGCAGCTCGGTCGACTTCGAGACGGGCGCCACCAACGCCGCGGCCACGCACATCGGGCAGATCTTCATCGAGCTGTCGCCCGTCGAGGAGCGCAGCCGACGCAGCGGCGAGGTGGTCGATGCGATCCGCACCGCCGCGGGCACGCTCGACGAGGTCGAGACGCTGAAGTTCCAGGAGGTTTCGGGCGGCCCTGCGGGCACCGACCTCGCGTTCGAGGTGCGTGGCGCCGACGACGCGCAGGTCGACGCGTGCGTGGCGCGCATCAAGGCCGCGCTCGGCGGATTCAGCGGCGTGAAGGACATCTCGGACGACGCCGACGACGCGCAGCGCGAGCTGCGCATCGAGCTCACGCCGCAGGCGCTCGCCATGGGCTTCACCACCGCCGATGTGGCGCGGCAGGTGCGCACCGCGGTGTTCGGCACCGAGGCGCACACCTTCAGCGCCGACCGCGAGGATGTGGATGTGCGCGTCCAGTTCGACGAGCGCTCGCGCAGGCGCCTTGCGTCGCTCGAGGAGCTGTGGCTCGTGAGCCCCGCGGGGCCCGCGGTGCCGCTCGTCGAGGTGGCCGATGTGCGCGAGGGGCGCGGATACTCGACGATCCGCCGCGTCGACCGCGAGCGCACCGTGACGGTGGGCGCCGACTGCGACGACGGCACCAACCCCGAGATCGTTGCGTCGGCGCTGCGCCCCGAGATCGCCGCGATCGCCGCGTCGATGCCGGGCATCGAGATCGACGCCGCGGGCCGCCAGAAGGACCTGATCGACGCGTTCTCGAGCTTCCCGATCGCGCTGATGGCGGCGTTCCTCGGGATCTATGTGATCCTCGCGTGGCTGTTCGAGAGCTACCTGCAGCCGCTCGCGGTCATGCTGGCGATTCCGTTCGGCGTGATCGGTATCGTGTGGGGGCACCTGCTGCTCGGGTTCGACCTGACCTTCCTTTCGCTGATCGGGTTCGTGGCGCTCGCGGGCGTGGTGGTGAACAACTCGCTGATCCTGGTCGAGTTCGCCAACGAGATGCGCGCGCAGGGCGTGGCGCTGCCCGAAGCGCTCGCGCGGGCGGGGCGGCTTCGGCTGGTGCCGATCGTGATCACGACGGTCACGACGCTCGCGGGCCTTGCGCCGCTCATGCTCGAGCAGAGCTTCCAGGCGCGCTTCCTGATTCCGATGGCGATCTCGCTCGTGTTCGGCCTGATGAGCTCGACGGTGCTCACGCTGTTCGCGTTGCCCGCGGCGATGGTCGCGATCGACGATCTGGTGCGCGCGTGGCGGCGGCTGTGGACGGGTCGCGCCGAGGCGTCATCGCCGCGCGCGGAGGGTTTCTCGAGCTGAGCGATCCTTGCGCCGAGGGCTTTCCCGCAGGGGCGCGGTACACTCGAGCGCATGAAGATCTCGAAGGACTTCCCGAAGGACGGCGTGGTGGTGGGCGTCGATCTCGGCGGCACCAACATGCAGATCGGCGTGGTGAACGCCGAGGGCCGCGTGGTGGGCCGCTGCAAGCGGAAGACCAAGGCGCACGAGGGGCAGGAGACGGTGATCGAGCGCCTCGTCGAGGGCGTGGCGCGCGCGCTCGAGGACGCGAAGGTGCCGCGCGAGCGGGTGCTCGGCGTGGGCGTCGGCGCGCCGAGCGCGGTCGACTTCGACAAGGGCGTCGTGATCAAGGCGGGAAATCTCGGCTGGGAGGATGTGCCGCTGCGCGACATCCTGCACCGCAGGCTCGGCTGCCGCGTGGCGCTCGACAACGATGTGAATGTGGCCGCGTGGGGCGAGGCGCAGCTCGGCGCCGCGCGCGGGCGGCACGACATGCTCGCGGTGTGGGTGGGCACGGGCGTCGGTGCGGGGCTTGTGCTGAACGGCACGGTGTGGCGCGGACCGCGGCACACGGCGGGCGAGATCGGGCATGTCGTGCTGTTCCCGGGCGGGCAGCCGGGCATGATGACCGTCGAGGATGTGTGTTCGCGCACGGGGATCGTGAACGCGCTGCGGCGGCTGCTTCCGATGTATCCGGACAGCGCGCTCCACCGGCTGATCGCCGAGAAGGCGGACGAAACGGGCTCGATCGGATCGTCGACCATCGCGCGCGCCTACGAGAAGGACGACGAGCTGGCCACCAAGGTCGTGAACAAGAGCGCGGAGCTGCTCGGCGTCGCGGTCGCGAACATCGTGACCATGCTGTCGATCGACTGCGTGGTGCTCGGCGGCGGCGTCACCGAGGCGCTCGGCGAGCCGTATGTGGCGCGCGTGCGCAAGAGCTTCGAGCGGGCGGTGTTTCCGTCGATCCTGCGCAAGACCGACATCGTGGCCAGCGCGCTGAACGACGATGCGGGCATGCTGGGCGCGGCGATGCTGGTGGCGTGAGGGGGGCGGGGAGCGGCGCTGCGCGCCGCGGCCCGCGCGAGACCGTTGGACTGGGCGACCCATTGCCTTCGGAATGGGCACCCGCCGCCTTTGGCGGCGGCGTCGTGCCGGGTCGAGACGACGGTCCTCCGAACAACCGCCAACCGTTCGACGATGAACCGTTCCAACCACTGACGACGGCGTCGGCCCCGGGCCGACGACGACCAACCGGGATGGCGCGCGGAGCTTCCAGTCCAAACCGGCCGGAGGCCGACGCCGAACCGTTCCGACCACCGACGACG